>SXMI01000133.1 GCA_005777415.1 Actinomycetota bacterium
GACGCCGTGGCGTTCGAAGTACTCGCGCCAGCGGTCGCTGACCGAGGACGGATCCTGCAGGAACGCCTCGCGCATCTCGTCGACGAGCCAGGCGTTCGTGCCCACCTGCTCCACCAGGGATGCGTCGTCGGTGTCTCTGGCCCCTCGTTGCTGCTCGCTCACGGCCGGAGCCTACCGGCGCAGCCCCGACCCATCGGGACGCCGCCGGGCGCAGCCTCGACCCGGCGCGGCCCTGACCCACCGGGCCGCCGCCCGGCGCGGTGCGGGAGCCCGTTCACCTAGATTCGCCGCCGTGCTCGTCGCGACGTGGAACGTGAACTCCCTGAAGGCCCGGATGCCGAGGGTGGAGGAGTGGATCGACGAGGTCCGTCCGGACGTCCTGTGCCTGCAGGAGACCAAGATGAGCGATGCCCAGTTCCCGGCGCTCGACTTCGAGCGGATGGGCTACACGACGGCGCACCATGGCCAGGGGCGCTGGAACGGCGTGGCGATCCTGTCCCGCGTCGGTCTCGAGGGCGTGGTTGCCGGCTTCGACGACGGCCGCGAACCGGACCCGGACGCCCGGGCGATCTGGGCCACCTGTGGCGGGGTGCGCGTGGCATCCCTCTACATCCCGAACGGTCGGGAGGTGGACCACGACCACTATCGCTACAAGCTGGACTGGCTGGGCCGACTCCGGGCGCACCTCGATGCGCACCACCGTCCCGACGAGCGGCTCGTCGTGATGGGGGACTGGAACGTGGCGCCCACCGACCTCGACGTGTGGAGCCCTGCGGCCTTCGAGGGCGGAACCCACGTGACGCCCGCCGAGCGGGCGGCGCTCGCCGACGTGGTGGACTTCGGGCTCGTCGACACGCTGCGTCGCCGCTACCCCGAGGGCGGCATCTACTCCTTCTGGGACTACCGCAACGGCGACTTCCACCAGCGCCGCGGGATGCGGATCGACTACCTGTTGTCGACGGTGCCGATGGCCGAGCTGGTGACGGCCGACCTCGTCGACCGCAACGCGCGCAAGGGGACCAAGCCGTCGGACCACGCGCCCGTCATGGCCTGGTTCGATCTCGAGGGGGCCTCGCCGTCGTGAGCGATGCTCCGGGATCCGAGCCGCCGAGCGATCGGGGCGGCGAGGTGCCGACCGGCGAATCGACCGACCACCCGACGCTGCCCGTCAGCATCCGGATCCACGGCCTCGGTGGGCTGAGGTCGACCCCGCGTCGCCTCGAGATGCGCCGGTTGGCCGCGGCGACCCGACGGCTCATCGAGCACCTGGTGTCGACCACGGCGACCACCGACGACCTGGCGGACGCGGCCGACACCCTCGAGGCACTGGCGGACGGCTTCGAGTCGCTGCCGAGGGGCTCGACCTACTCGGGGTTCGCCGAGGCGGCCAACGCTGGGCCGCGACTCCGGGAGCACCTCGAGGAGGTCGCTGCGGGATCGGCGACCGGCGGGCCAGCGGGTGACCCCGAGGACGACCCGTCGGAGTTCTTCGCGATGTTCGACCACAGTCCGTTCATCGGGCTGGCGAACCCGTTGTCGCCACCGATCGAGCTCCGGCAGTCGGGCGACCGCGTCGTGGGCCGGGTCACGTTCGGGTCGGCGTACGAGGGTCCGCCCGGGTGCGTCCACGGTGGCTACGTGGCCGCCGTCTTCGACGAGGTGCTGGGAGCGGCCCAGTCCATGTCGGGTACGCAGGGCATGACCGCACACCTGGGCATCGACTACCGGCGGCCGACGCCGCTGCACCGTCCACTCCGGGTGGAGGGATGGCTGGAGGAGCACGAGGGTCGCAAGATCTGGGCCAAGGGGGCGATCCGGTTCGACGAGGGCGATGCCGAGCAGCCGGTGCTGGCCGAGGCGACGGCGTTGTTCATCGCCTTCGATCCCGGTCAGTTCAAGGAGCTGCTCGATGCCCGGGACGGTCAGGACCCGCAGGCGTAGTCACCGACCGCACAGCCGCGTCAGGGTGATGCCGCGACGATCCCCAGGAGGTCGTCGCCGAACCGCTCGGCCTTGACCGGGCCGATCCCGGGAACGTCGAGCAGGGCGGACCGGTCGCCGGGACGGCGGCGAGCGACCTCCTCGAGCACGGAGTCGTTGAAGATGACGAAGGCCGGGACGTCGGCGGCCCGGGCCTGCTCGCGACGCCAGGTGCGGAGCCGTTCGAAGAGATCGCGGTCGGTGCCCTCGAGGCCGGCGGCGCTGGACGCCGGGCGTGCCCGTCGGCCGCCCGATCGGGCCCGGGCGGCCCGTCGTGCGGACTCGGCCGGCGTGAGCTCGGTCCCGCCGGCGCCGAGCGCTGCGGCGATCGCCTCGAGCCAGGGCGATGGACTGCGCCGGCTGGCCCGGGTCCCGAACGTCCGTCGGCGGGCCCAGTGGCAGTGGAGCGACTCCCGGGCCCGCGTCAGCGCGACGTAGAGGAGCCGGCGCTCCTCGTCCACGGCGTCCGCGTCGTCCTGGGCGTGGTGGATCGGGACCAGGCCCTGCTCCAGGCCGGCCACGTGCACGATGGACCACTCGAGGCCCTTGGCCGCGTGGAAGGTCACGATCTCCACGGCATCACCGCTGCCGGCGTCCTCGTTGCGCAGGGTCGAGACGAGCCAGGCGATGAACCCGGTGGTGCCACCGGTCGGATCGAGCGACCGGTACTCGTGACCCAGCCGGACGACCTCGGCGACGTTGGCGGCGCGGTCGTCGACGGCCAGGTCCGCATCGGCCTGATCGGTGGCCGGGTCGTCGGTCCGGTCCGAGGCCGATGGTTCGTCCGAGGGGACGCCCTGCTCGGGCTCCTCGGCGGCTGCGTCCGACGCAGCACCGCCGGGCGACCGCTCGTCGGCCCGGAGTGCCCGACGATTCCGGCGGCGGACGTCGGCGGCGAGGTCGGCGAGGGCGATCTCGAGCGATGGCGACCGCCGGATCGCCTCGAGGGCGTCCTTGACCTCGGGGAACTCGAGCAGGCTGCCGGCACCTCGGACGCGGTGGGGTACCCCTGCGGCCCCGCAGGCCTCGGCGATGGCGGCGGTCTGGGCGTTGGTGCGCACCAGCACGGCCTGCTGCGACCACGGGACCCCGGGCCGGTGACCGTCCCGGAGCGCCCGGGCCACGGCGCTCGCCTCGGCCTGCTCGTCGTCGTGGGCCCGCACCGTGGGGGTGGGCCCCGACGGACGGTGGGCGACCAGTCGGACCACCGGCCGTGGACCCTGGGCCAGCACGGCGTTCGCCGCGGCGAGGATCTGTGGTGTGGAGCGGTAGTTGTCGGCGAGGGTGACCGACGCTGCGCCCGGGAAGTGCTCGTCGAACCGTTCCAGGAACGACGCGTCGGCACCGTTCCAGGCATAGATGGCCTGGTTGGGGTCGCCCACGACGCAGAGATCGGATCCGTTCCCGAGCCACCGGCTCAGGAGTCGGAACTGGAGCGGGTTGACGTCCTGGAACTCGTCGACGAACAGGTGCCGGAATCGCCAGTGGCGTGCCGCGGCGTACTCCGGGTCCGCAGCGAGGTCGCGCGCCGCCAGCCGGAGGAGGTCGTCGAAGTCGACGAGGCGCCGTTGCCGCTTCCGGTCGGCGAAGTCCTGCCAGATGCCGGCGATCTGCGCCGGTTCCAGCGGTGGCCGCCGGTGGGCGGCCAACGCGGCCGCCTCGTAGTCGCCGGGCTCGAGCGCCCTCGCCGAGGCCCACTCGATCTCGGCGAGGACGTCGAGTGCGAGCGTCGAGTCGCCCCGCCGCCTCGGGACGAGTCGTGCGAGGAACCCGAGCTTGCGGTCCAGCAACTCGGGAGGTCGCACGCCCCGTTCCTCCCAGCGTTGGCGGAGCTGCGCATAGGCGATGGCGTGGAACGTCCCGGCGTGGACCGCCGAGCCGGGCAGCAGGCGCCCGAGCCGGTCCCGGAGCTCGCCCGCCGCCTTCCGCGTGAACGTCACGGCGAGCGTGCGCTCCGTGGCGAGTGTGAGCACGGCGCTGCGATAGGCGATCCGGTGCGTGAGCACACGCGTCTTGCCGGAGCCGGCGCCGGCGAGCACGCGGAGGTGCTGCGCCGGATCGGTGACCGCCCGGGACTGCTCGGAGTTCAGCCCGGCGAGCAGCCGGTCCGTCGACGAGTCAGCGGGGGCGGGGTCGGGCTCCACGCGCCGGACCGTACCAGCGGGTCCCGACAGCCTCGTCCGGGAGGCCGCTACGCTCGCCCCATGGGCTACGACGTCAAGCTCCTCTACGGGGACGAACAGATCGTCCTCGACACCCACCCCTCGTGGATCATGATGCTCCGCTCGGTGCTCTACGTGCTGGGGGCCACGGTCGCCGGTGTGGTGCTCTTGCGGCTCGGCGGTGACGGCTGGTTCAACACGATCACCAGTTGGGCCGGTGTCCTGCTGATCGTCGCAGCGCTCCTGCACCTCGCCCAGCGGTTCGTGAAGTGGTACTCGACCAACTTCGTCATCACGACGGAGCGCTGCATCTACCGCGAGGGGATCGTCTCCAAGCGCGGCATCGAGATCCCGCTCGACCGGATCAACACGATCTTCTTCCACCAGCGGCTCATCGAGCGCCTCTTCGGGGCCGGCACGCTCCACATCGAGTCGGCCGGTGAGATGGGCATCCAGAAGTTCAAGGACGTACGCGACCCGATGGCGGTCCAGAACACGCTCTACCAGGCGATGGAGGACAACCAGACCCGCAACTACGAGCGCATGGGTGCCTCGGCGGCCGGAGCGGTGGCGTCGCCGCAGCCCGAGGCGGTTCCCTCGGTGGCCGACGAGCTGGCCAAGCTGGCCTCGCTCCACGAGGCGGGCCACCTGACCGAGGCCGAGTTCCTCCGACAGAAGGCGGTGCTCCTCGGGACCCCGGACCAGCCGCCGCCGGGCCCACCGGGCGTCTGAGCCCGGCCCCGGAGACCGGTCCGGCCGGCACCGCGCGCCGACGTCCCGGCCGGACCGACCGTCGGATCAGACCTGCCGGGCCCCGTCGGCCGCTCGGACCCGCCGGCCCCCGGCGCCTGCTCCCGTGAGGTCGGCATCGGGCCGACAGAGCGCCACGACCGTGCCCCCGAAGCCCGCCCCGGTCAAGCGGGCGCCGAGGACGTCGCTCCGGGCGAGGAGCGAGTCCACCAGCAGGTCGAGGGTCCCCGTCGACACCTCGGCGTCGTCGCGGAGCGACCGGTGCGAGTCCACGACGAGTTCGCCGGCGGTCGTGAGGTCGCCGTCGGCGAGTGCGCCGGCGAGCCACCGGACGCGATCGCACTCGCTGCGGACGTGGCGGGCCCGCCGGCGGAGCACGGCGCTCTCGAGCGACTCGATCGCCGCGGGCGTGGCATCGCGCAGCGGACCCAGCAGCTCGGCGGCGGCCTCGGCCTCGGCCCGTCGGGTCGCATAGGCCGAGTCGGCCAAGCGTCGCGGCTCGCCCGATTCGACGACCCACACGGCGAGGTCCTCGGGCACCGGGACGGGTGTGGCCTCCTCGGTGGCGCAGTCGATGAGCAGGGCATGGCCGGCGACACCGGACGCCGAGCAGAGCTGGTCCATGATCCCGCACGGCACCCCGGTCGCCACCCGCTCGGCGCGCTGGCAACGACGGGCCAGCGTCAGGGGGTCGTCCTCGCTGCCCAGGGCGAGTGCGACCGCCAGCTCCAGAGCGGCCGACGACGACAGTCCACCGCCCGGTGGGACGGTGGAGCGGACCGATCCGACCAGGCCGACCGCGGGGTCGAACTCGGCGGCGACGCCGGCGACGTAGCGCCCCCACTCGGGTCGGACCGCGGCCGGATCGTCGACCGGCAGGTCGAACGCCACGGGTTCGTCGAACTGCTCGGAGCGGAGCGACACCGACCGCCCCCCGGGCGTCCCCGTGACCTCGGTGTGCAGATCGATCGCCATGGGGAGCACGAGTCCACCGACGTAGTCGGTGTGGTCACCGATGAGCACCACCCGGCCGGGTGCGATCGCTCGTACGGGTCCGCTCACACCGGAACCCCGGGCAGGTTCCGCAGGGCCTCGGCCGCGTCGGCGGGGTCGACCGGGTTGAAGAGGATCCCGCCGCCGAGCTCGGCGGCGGCGACGAACCTCGGCGTGCCCGGCGCCCGGAGCTGCGATGCGATGGTGACGACCACGCGCGCCTCGGGCCAGTCGCCGCCGTCGGTGGGCCGTTGGTGGATCCACAGCATGTAGGGCATGGGTTCGTCGAAGCGCTGGTCCAGTCGGGCCAGCACGTCGACGAGCACGGCGGCGAGACCGTCCCGGTCGCAACGGTCGTCGACCAGATCCGGCACCGCCGTGGTCGACGAGATGCGCACCTCGTAGGGCCAGCCCGCGGCTTCGGGGACCCAGGCCAGCCAGTCGCCCCGGCGGGCCACGACGAACCGCTCGTCCACGGCCTCCGGACGCAGCACCCCGTCGACCAGCGCCCGCAGCGGGACCGGCGGGATCCGGTCGTAGGCGTAGATCTGGCCGTGGGGGTGGGCGATGGTGGCGCCCACCTGCGGCCCGCGGTTCTCGAACACCAGCACGTAGTCCACGTCGGGCCGGGCACCCAGGACCCGGGTCCGCTCCGCCCACAGGTCGACGACCAGCCGGGCGCCGTCGACACCGAGCCCCCAGAAGGTCTGGTCGTGCTCCGGCGTGTACAGCACGACCTCGCAGCGTCGGTCGCCGAGGGCGGGCCAGCGGTTGGGGAAGGAGCGGACCCGGTAGGGCTCGGGGGCCTCGAGCCCACCGACGCAGAAGGGGCAGCCGTCGGAGGGCAGGTTGGGCCGACCCTGTCGGGAACCCACGATCACCGTCGGCGTCCCGGTCACCGGGTCGACCCGGAGGTCCGCTCCGGGACCGCCTCGCTCGGCTGTCGTCACTCGTCCTCCTGTGATGCCGACGCCTGTGATGCCGCTGTCGTCCGACGCGCCACGTCGCTGGACCGGCGATGGACCGGCGGTCACCGCGTCGCCCGGGAGGTTAGCGACGGTACTGTCGCTGCGTGCTCGAGCATCCCAACGGTGTGGGGATCGACGGCCGGCTCGGCGTCGCCGCTGCGGTCGTCGACGGCTCCGTGGTGCCGGGCGACGTCGAGGTCCGGGCCGGCCGGGTCCGGGCCGTCGGGTGCGCCCCGAGGGGAACCGGCCTTGCGCTGCCGGGTCTGGTCGACCTGCAGGTGAACGGGTTCGCCGGCGTGGACCTGCGGACGGCGTCCGTCGATGGGATCCGGAGCGTCTCGGCCGAGCTCGCCGCCCACGGCTGCACCTCGTTCCGTCCCACGCTCCACTCGGCCGACCCGGACGGCTACCGCTCGGCGCTGGGTCGTCTCGACGAGGCCCGCACTGCCGGCGTGCCGGGCGCGCGGCTGCTCGGTGCCCACCTCGAGGGACCGTTCCTGTCGCCGGTCTGGGCGGGCGCCCACGATCCCGCCACGCTGGCCTCGGTCGACCTCGGGCTGGCGGAGTCGTTCATGGTCGCCGGGTCGGTCGGCATGGTCACGCTGGCTCCGGAGCTCCGGGGTGCCCCGGAGTTGGTGGGGTGGCTCGTGGGCCGGGGTGTGGTGGTGTCCCTCGGGCACACCGATGCCGACGCCGAGACGGTGCGGCGGGCCGTCGACCTGGGTGCCACCCACCTGACCCACTGCTGGAACGCACACCGCCGCTTCGATCATCGGGACCCCGGTCCGGCGGGTGTTGCGCTGAGCGACCCGCGACTGACCGTGGGGCTGATCGCCGATTCGGTCCACGTCGCTCCGGAGGTGGTCCGGGCGACGATCACCGCCGCGGCCGGGAGGCTCGCCGTGACCACGGACGCCGTGGCTCCCGCCGGGCTCCCCGGTGCGGCGGGCGATGCGGCCCGGGCCGAGGGGGGTCGACTCGCCGGCGGGCTGCGCAGTCCGCTCGAGGTGCTGCGCGTTCTGCGCTCGTCGGGCCTCGACTGGCCGACGCTGGTCTCGGTGTGCAGCACGGCGGCGGCCCGCACGGCCGGCGGGGGAGCGGGCCTGCGACCCGGGGCGGTGGCCGACGTGGTCGTCCTCGACGACCGGCTGGACCTGGTGCGGACCCTGGTCGGGGGCGTCGAGGTGGCACGGGCCGGCTGAGCTGCGGATTGACCGGGCCCGGCTGCGGGAACACACTGCTGCGATGCCCACGACCACCACCGGCGACGGTCTGGAACTCCACTTCGAGACGATCGGTGACGGCGCGTCGACGCTCCTGCTCGTCTGCGGCCTCGGTGCGCAGTCGATCAACTACGACGATGCGTTCTGCGCCCAGCTCGCATCGCTCGGCGTGCGGGTGGTGCGTTTCGACAACCGTGACACCGGCCTGAGCACCCACCTCGACGACGCCGAGGTCGATGTCCTCTCCGCCGTCGCGGCGGCGACCTCGGGCGGGCCGGTCGAGGCGCCGTACACCCTGTCCGACATGGCGGCCGACGCGGTGGCGGTGCTCGACTCCCTCGACGTCGACCGGGCGCACGTGGTCGGCGCCTCCATGGGCGGGATGATCTCCCAGACGATCGCCATCGAGCACCCCGGTCGGGTCGCCTCGCTGACCTCGATCATGTCCACGACAGGTGAACCGGACGTCGGCACCCCGGACCCCGAGGTCCTCGGATCGCTGCTCGGGATCCTGGCGCCGTCCGAGGACCGTGCGGCCAGGATCACGGCCTCGGTCGAGCTGAGCCGGCTGATCGGCACGCAGTGGTGCTTCGACGAGGCCCGCACCCGGGAGCGGGCGGGCGAGGCCATCGACCGCGCCTACGACCCGGCGGGGACCGGCCGGCAGCTCGCCGCGATCCTGGCGTCCGGCTCGCGTGCGGACCTGCTCGGTGGCGTGACGGCACCGACGGTGGTCCTCCACGGTGACGCCGACCCGCTCGTGGCTCACAGCGGGGGGGTCCGGACGGCGGAGCTCGTGCCGGGTGCGGAGCTCAGGACCCTGGAGCGGATGGGTCACGATCTGCCGCCCGAGTACTGGGGGCAGATCGTCGACGGTGTCTCGGCCGCGGTCGTCCGCGCCTCGGACTGACTCCGGGCACACCGGAACGGACAGCCCCGTCGGACGGCCCGGCGGGACCATGAACAGGAGCGCAGTCGTGGGTCCACTCGAAGGAGTGAAGGTCATCGAGGTCGCCGGGATCGGTCCGGGGCCGTTCACGGCCATGGTGCTGGCCGACATGGGGGCGGACGTGATCCGGGTGGACCGCACCTCGAACGCGCAGGGCGGTGACCCGGCCGCGCCACCGGCGGACGTGTTGAACCGTGGCCGCCGGTCCGTCGCCGTCGACCTCAAGTCGCCGGAGGGCGTCGAGGTCCTGCTCCGTCTCGTCGATTCCGCGGACGCGCTCATCGAGGGGTTCCGGCCCGGCGTGGCGGAGCGACTGGGGTTCGGCCCCGAGGTGTGCCTGGAGCGCAACGAGCGGCTCGTCTACGGGCGGATGACCGGTTGGGGCCAGGACGGCCCGTACGCGCCCACCGCCGGGCACGACATCAACTACATCGCGCTCGCCGGGGTCCTCGCCCACCTCGGTCGCGCCGATGAGCAGCCGACGCCCCCGATCAACCTGGTGGGCGACTTCGGCGGTGGCGGGATGCTGCTGGCCTTCGGGCTCGTGTGCGGGTTGTTCGAGGCGCAGCGCTCGGGCCGGGGCCAGGTCGTCGACGCCGCCATGGTCGACGGGGCTGCACTGCTCATGACGATGATGTGGGCCTTCCGGTCCATGGGGATCTGGAGCGAGGACCGCGGCACCAACATGTTGGACACCGGTGCGCACTTCTACGACACCTACCGGTGCCGCGACGGCGAGTACGTGTCGATCGGCTCGATCGA
>SXMI01000134.1 GCA_005777415.1 Actinomycetota bacterium
GCAGGCGGTGTTCGTGGGCTCGGGCATCTTCAAGTCCACCGACCCCGCCCCCCGCGCCAAGGCGATCGTCGAGGCGACGACCCACTTCCGGGACCCGCACATCCTGGCCAAGGTCAGCCGTGGTCTGGGTGCGCCGATGACCGGGATCGGGATGGACGACCTCGACCTCAAGCTCGCCGATCGAGGCTGGTGAGGATCGGCGTCCTGGCGCTCCAGGGCGCCTTCGCGGCCCACGCCGCGGTGCTCGAGTCGCTCGGGGTCCTGACCGTCGAGGTCCGCACGCCTGCGGACCTGGCCGGCCTCGACGGACTCGTCCTCCCGGGCGGGGAGTCGACCGCCGTCTCCATGGCGGCCGAGCGGGCCGGTCTGATGGAGCCGCTCGCCGAACTGCTCGATGCCGACCTGCCGGTGCTCGGGACCTGTGCGGGAGCGATCCTCCTGGCGAGGGAGTGCCTCGACGGGCGCTCCGATCAGCGTCAGTTCGGTCGGGTCGACGTGTCGGTTCGACGCAACGCCTACGGTCGACAGGTCGACTCCTTCGAGGTCGACCTGAACGTGCCGGCGTTCGCCGGGGCCGGACTGGCCGACGGGCCGTTCCACGCCGTGTTCATCCGCGCCCCGGCCATCGAGCGCGTGGGCGACGGCGTGGAGGTGCTCGCCGAGGTCGACGGCCGTCCCTGCGCCGTGGCCTCGGGGCGGACGGTGCTCACCACCTTCCATCCGGAACTGACCGCCGACGACCGCTTCCACCGCTACCTCCTCGCCCGCTGAGTTCGCACTCGCGGTCCGGGGAGCAGCCAGCCGGTATCGTCGACCGGGTCGTCCCGACCGACCGATCGACCGAGCGATCGACCGAACGATCAGGAGTCAGCTGCATCCATGTCCGGGCACTCCAAATGGGCCACCATCAAGCACAAGAAGGGGGCGGCCGACGCCAAGCGCGGCAAGCTCTTCGCCAAGTTGATCCGGCAGGTCGAGGTGGCCGCCCGCAACGGCGGCGGCGACCCGGAGATGAACCCGACGCTGCGAACCATGTTCCAGAAGGCCCGGGACGCCTCGGTCCCGATGGACACCATCGAGCGGGCGATCAAGCGTGGGACCGGTGAGCTCGACGGGGTCAACTACGAGTCGATCAACTACGAGGGCTACGCCCCGAACGGCGTGGCGGTCTACGTCGAGGCGTTGACCGACAACCGGAACCGGACCGGTGCGGAGATCCGCTCGGTGTTCTCCAAGCAGGGCGGCTCGCTCGCAGAGCCCGGCGCAGTGGCCTGGCAGTTCGAGCGGACCGGCGTCGTGCTCGTCGACGGGTCGGTCGACGAGGACGAGCTGATGCTGGTGGCGCTCGATGCCGGAGCGAGTGACATCACCCGCGCCGACGACCTGTGGCAGGTCACCTGCGACCCGTCGTCGACCTCGGCCCTGCGGCAGGCGGTCGAGGCGGCGGGGATGGACGTCCGTGGGTCGGACCTGACGATGCTCCCGTCGAGCACCGTCGAACTGGACTCCGTCGAGGCCGCCCGGTCGGTGCTCCGCCTCATCGACGCGCTCGACGACCACGACGACGTCCAGGACGTCTACGCCAACGCCGAGATCTCCGACGAGATCCTCGGCCAGCTCGGCGACTGACGGACCGGCTCGGTCGGGGAGCGGGTCGGGTGGACGCCATCGGGACAGCGGTCGGCCAGGTGGCCCCGGGGTTCGACCTGCCCGGTGTGGACGGCCGGACCGGTGAGCCGGGTCGTTGGTCCCTCGCGGAGCAGCGCGGTCGGCCGGTGGTGGTGCTCTTCTACCCGGGCGACAGCTCGCCGGTGTGCCGGCGCCAGCTCACGCAGTACACCGCCGGTCTCGACGGGTTCGCCGAGCTCGACGCCCAGGTGCTGGCGGTGTCGCACCAGTCGCCGGAGTCCCACCGTCGGTTCGCGGAGCGTTCCGGCGGGTTCGGGTTCCCGCTCCTGAGCGACGTCGACCGGTCGGTCGGCCGGGCCTGGGGAGTGGTGGGGATGCTGGACCTCTACCGACGGTGCACCTTCGTGCTCGATGGCGCCGGGGTGGTGCGCTACGCGCACCGGGTGATCGGTCCGGGTCTGTCGTTCCGGCCCGTGGCCGAGGTCGTCGAGGCGGTCCGGTCCTCGGTCGAGGGGACCTAGTCGGGGGACCGAGGCGGGGTCCGCCGGGACGGGCCCCGTGGCCGCTACGATCGAACTTGTGTTCGTCCACGGCATCGACCCCGGCCTGTCGAGGTGCGGCTACTGCGTGATCGACGCGGCAGCGCGTTCGCCCAGGGTCGTGGCCATGGGGGTGTTCCGCACACCGCCGGAGCGCCCCGTCGCAGAGCGGTTGGCGGAGCTCCTCGTTGACTTCCGGTCGGTGCTCGACGAGTTCCCGGCCGGTGCCGTGGCCATCGAACGGGTGCTGTTCCAGACGAATGTGCGCACCGCCATGTCGGTGGGCCAGGCCTCGGGGGTGCTCATCGCCGAGGCCGCCGGACGAGGCGTGCCGGTCGTCGAGTACTCGCCCAACGAGGTGAAGTCGGCCGTCGCCGGGCACGGGTCGGCCGACAAGGCCCAGGTCCAGGAGATGGTCCGGCGGCTCCTCGGACTGTCGGCGCCGCCCAGGCCGGCCGACGCCGCCGACGCCGCGGCCATCGCGCTCACGCACGTGGCCATGGGCGCGCTCGGCCGGAGCGTGGAGCGGGCCCGGTGATCGGGTCCCTGCGTGGCCGCCTCCTCGAGATCGGCGAGGAGCTCCTCGTCGAGGTCGCCGGAGTCGGCTACCGGGTCCAGGTCGGACCCAGCACGGTGGCCGAACTCCGCTCGGCGGACCCGGCTGATGTGGTCGGCGACGGTGCCGGCCACTCGGTGTTCCTCCATGTCCACCACGTCGTGCGAGAGGACTCCCAGACCCTCTACGGCTTCACCACCGCAGCCGAACGGCGGATGTTCGCAGCCCTCCTGTCGGCCCACGGCGTCGGGCCGTCGCTGGCGCTCGCCATCCTCTCGGTGCACCGGCCCGATGCGCTGAGGACGGTCGTCGCCGCCGGGGATGTGGACTCGCTCTGTCTGGTGCCGGGCGTCGGCCGCAAGACCGCCGCCCGGCTGCTGGTCGAGCTGGGTTCCCGGCTGGGCGAGGACACCGCCGGCGAGCCCGGTACGGCTCCTGACCAGACCCCGGGCGGCGGTTCACGAGCCGACCTGCGGGAGGCGCTGGGCGGGCTGGGCTACGGCCCCGAGGAGATCCGCACGGTGCTCGCCGACCTGCCGGCGGACGGTGACCTCCCGGAGCTCCTGCGGCTCGCCCTGCAGCGACTGGCGGCGGCGTGAAGCGGGTTGCGGCGCCGGGTCGGCCGAGCGGTCGACCCTCGCCCGAACGGCGGTGTCCACGTGGCTCGTGACGAGCTCATCGATCCCTCGGCCCGTGACGACGAGCTTGATCTGGCCCCCGGCGCCGTTCATCCCGGTGGTGCCGCTCATCCCGGCGGTGCCGGGAATGATGAGGTCGCCGACCCGGTCGCCAGCCTCCGCCCGCGCTCGCTGGCGGAGTTCGTGGGCCAGAGCGAGACCAAGGAGCGCCTCCAGGTCATCCTCCAGGCGGCGGCCCGGCGCGGC
>SXMI01000135.1 GCA_005777415.1 Actinomycetota bacterium
GTGATCCTCAACGGCCACCTGGCCATGGCGGCCGGGATGGCGGGCGAGCAGTGGAACGAGGGTGACGTCAGCTGCTCGGTCGTCCGTCGGGTGCTGCTCCCGGACGCGTGCTTCGCCACCGACGGTGCGTTCCAGACGCTGCTCGACGTGCTCGACGGTTTCGGGGCGTTCCCGGCGACGATCGAGCGGGAGCTGCGTCGCTACCTCCCGTTCCTCGCCACCACGAAGGTGCTCATGGCGGCGGTCCGGGGCGGTGTGGGCCGCGAGACGGCCCACGAGGTCGTCAAGGAGCACGCCGTGGCCGTGGCGTTGGCCATGCGGGAGCAGGGTTCCGAGGGCAACGACCTGGCCGAGCGCCTCGGTGCCGACCCCCGGCTGGGTCTGGACGTGGCGTCGGTCCGGGCGGCCATGGGCGATCCGGTGACCTTCATCGGGACGGCGCCGCGTCAGGTCGCCGAGTTCGTCGGCCGGGTCGACGCCGTGGCGAGCCGGTACCCGGAGGCCGCGGCCTACCGGGGCGAGGACATCCTGTGAGCGTGCTGCGCGAGGTCGGCGACGTGGGACTGGCGCACGTGCACCGCGGCAAGGTCCGCGACCTCTTCGACGCCGGCGACGACCGCCTCCTCATGGTGGCCTCGGACCGTCTGTCGGCCTTCGACGTGGTGATGGACGAGCCCGTTCCCGACAAGGGGCGCGTGCTCACGGCCATGTCGGCGTTCTGGTTCGGCGAGCTGGCGGGCGTCATCGGCAACCACCTGCTGTCCACGGATCTGGCGGACCTGCCGGAGTCGGCGCGCCGGCCGGACCTGGCCGGTCGGGTCATGCTCTGCCGGCGGGCGCGGATGCTGCCGATCGAGTGCATCGTGCGGGGGTACGTGGCCGGCTCGGCCTGGAAGGAGTACCGGTCGTCCGGGACCATCCACGGGGAGCCGGTGCCGTCGGGGCTCGTCGAGGCGGACCGACTGCCTGCGCCGCGGTTCACGCCGTCAACCAAGGCGGCCGTCGGTGACCACGACGAGAACATCGCCTTCGACCGGGCCGTCGAGCTCGTCGGAGGGGAGTTGGCCGAGCAGGCCCGGACGGTGTCGCTCGCCATGTTCGCCGCCGCGAGTGAGCGGGCGGAGTCGGCGGGGTTCCTGCTGGCCGACACGAAGTTCGAGCTCGGCCTGGTGGCGGACGCCGACGGCGGGGAACGACTGGTCCTGGCCGACGAGGTCCTGACGCCGGACTCGTCGCGCTACTGGCTGGCCGACGAGTGGTCGCCGGGCGCCACGCCGCACGGCTTCGACAAGCAACCGGTCCGCGACTTCCTGGAGACCCTGGACTGGGACAAGGCGCCGCCGCCGCCGGCCCTGCCGCAGTCGGTGGTCGACGCCACTCGAGAACGCTACGTGGTGGCCTACGAGCGGATCTGCGGGCGCTCGCTGTCGGACTGGCCCGGCGCCTGAGCGTTCCCGTCCGATCGGCCGGTGCGGGCCTGCGGCGGTGGCACGACGCCCCCGGTTCGTGTGCGAGCATCTGCGCCATGACCTTCGACGTCGTGGTCCACGTCAGCCTGCGGCCCGGGATCGCCGATCCGCAGGGCGCCACCATCGAGCGGGCGCTGCCCGCCCTCGGGTTCGAGGGTGTGAGCGGCGTCGGCGTGGGCAAGGCCATCTCGTTCCGGGTGGACGCCGCGGATGAGGAGTCGGCCCGGTCGCTCGTGGGGGACCTCTGCGAGCGGTTCCTCTCCAACCCGGTCATCGAGGACTCGAGCATCTCGATCTCGCCCGCCGCAGCGACGGTGGGCTGAGTGGCTCGCCACGTCGCCGTCGTCCGGTTCCCGGGGACGAACTGCGAGTTCGACGTCGTGGAGGCGGTCGAGTCGCTCGGCGGCACGGCCGAGATCGTGTTCCACGACCGCTCGTCGCTCGGTGCGGCCGATGCGGTCGTGGTGGCCGGCGGGTTCGCCCACGGTGACTACCTGCGTCCGGGGGCGATCGCCCGGTTCTCGCCGGTCATGTCGGCGGTCCGCGACTTCGCCGAGAACGGCGGCCCGGTCATCGGGATCTGCAACGGCTTCCAGGTGCTGACCGAGGCGGGTCTGCTGCCGGGTGCCCTGCAGAAGAACGCCGGGCTCAAGTTCCGTTGCCAGATGACGGAGTTGCGGGTGGAGACGACCGATTCGGCGCTGACGAGTTCATCCTCGGTCGGCGCGATCCTGCGCATCCCGATCAACCACTTCGAGGGCAACTACACGTGTTCCCCGGAGACGCTCGCCGAGCTGCGGGACGAGGACCGGATCGTGGTGCGCTACGTCGACAACCCGAACGGTTCGGTGGACGACATCGCCGGGGTGTGCAGCGCCGGACGCAACGTGGTCGGACTGATGCCGCACCCGGAGCGGGCCTGTCACGAGCTGCTGGGCTCGGTCGACGGCCGCGAGCTCATCGCCTCGTTCCTCTGACCCCGGGGCCAGCTCCCGCCGTCGCCCCGCTATCTCCCCGCCGTCCCCGTCGCCCCCCCCTCTCTCTCCCCGCTTTGTGGTGCGAGCTACATGCATATGCATGTAGCTCGCAC
>SXMI01000018.1 GCA_005777415.1 Actinomycetota bacterium
CCTCGACCGCGCAGACGACCGACACGACCTCGGCACTGCGGGCCGTGGAGATCGAGGCCGGTGCGATCCTCATGGGCAAGCACGGGACCGACGGGGTCTACACGGCGGACCCGAACCGAGACCCGTCGGCGGAGCTCCTGCGTGAGGTGACCTACATCGACGTGCTCAACCGGGGCCTCAAGGTCATGGACTCGACGGCCATCACCCTGTGCATGGACAACGACCTGCCGATCTGCGTGTTCGACCTCATGGGCCACAACCTGGCGCCGATCCTGGCGGGCGAGCACGTGGGCACGGTGGTGTCGTGACCGCCGATCGTCCGGGCGTGTCCGGTCCCGGTGTGCGAGGCTGGTCGTCGTGAGCAGCGAGTACATCGATGCAGCACTCGAGGACGCCACGGAACGCATGGCCAAGGCGGTCGCCCACACCCGCAGCGAGTTCGCCGGTGTCCGGACCGGTCGGGCCACGCCGGCCCTGGTCGAGAAGCTGCCGGTGGAGTACTACGGCGGCTCGTCGCCGCTCCAGCAGTTGGCGAGCTTCTCGGTGCCCGACGCCCGGATGCTCGTGATCACCCCGTTCGACAAGGGGTCGATCGCCGCGATCGAGCGGGCGGTCCAGGACGCGAACCTCGGCCTCAACCCCTCCAACGACGGCGTGGCGATCCGGCTGGCGTTCCCGCCGCTGACCGAGGAGCGGCGCAAGGAGTTCGTCCGGCTCGTCAAGAACCGGGCCGAGGACGGCCGAAACGCCGTGCGGGGTGCACGCCGGGACGCCCGCAAGGACCTCGAGGCGCTCGAGAAGGACGGTGAGCTGTCCTCCGACGACCTGCGCCGCGCCGAGGCGGACCTCGACAAGCTCACCAAGGCGCACGAGGCCGAGATCGACTCGGCGCTCGAGACCAAGACGGCGGAGCTCCTCGAGGGCTGAGCCCGACGGCTCCGCGGCTGGATCACCATGACGGACCACGACGACCACGACGACGTCACCGACGACGTCACCGACGAGCCGGATCCCAGCCGCGGCGAACCCGACGCCGGACCGTCCCCCGCCCACGAGGGCGTCCGGGTCCTGTCGGCCGACGAGCCCCCGCCCGACGGCGACGGCGTGGCCGTGCGCCGGCAACCCGGCCAGCAGGGGTTCGGCGACCGCCCCGACCGCCCGGCCCCGCGGCCGGACCTGCCCACGGTGACGATCTCGACCTCGGACGACGAGCACCCGACCCGTCGGACGCTCCCGGGCGAGCGGTTCGGGGCGGTGCCGGTGGTCCGGGTCGGCGGACCGGCACCCGACACGATCGAGGAGGACCATCCGGGTCATGCCCGGCTGGTCCACGACGAAGCACCCGGATCCCACAGGGTGGACGCAGCGGAGGTTGCAGGCATGACTGCTGACGACGAACGGGGCGCTCCCGATGACGGCTACGGGCTGTCCGATGCGCCGGGGACGGAGTTCGACGAGTCCGAGGAGGCGTTCGTCCTCCCGCACTGGACCGAGCCGCCCACCGGACAGGTCCCCAAGACCGTCATCGCCGAGGGCGAGGACGCCGAACCCGTGACCGGGTCCCAGCCCCGGTGGCGGGACGAGCGGGAGCGCAGCGCCGAGACCGACTTCGACGACCTCCGGGGTGACGGTCCCCAGCTCGGGGCGCTGGCCGGCCAGGCGGACCCGGGCGACCCCGACGACTTCTTCTCCGGCGAGGCCGAGAGCGACCCGTTCCTGGCCTTCGCTCCCGATGACGAGGGTGATCAGCCCGAGCGGGTGAGTCGACGCCGCCGTTCCGAGCCGGACGCCGAACGGCCGTCGGCCCTCTCCCGGGTCCGTGCCGGTCTGGGACGTCGTGGCAGCTCCGATGGCGCCGACCGGGCCGACGGCGACGTCGAGGAGCCGGGCGATGATCGGGGCTTCAGCGGCGAGGTCGAGGACCGCTCCGGTGAGGACGACCGCGGGTCCGGACCGCGGGCGCCCACGGGCGGGGCGGGTGGCTCCGGGGGTGACCGGAACCTGGTGACGGCGGTGGCCGTCGGGGTCGCGCTCGTGGCGATCGGACTCGTCTGCTTCAAGCTCGGCGGTCTCGCCACGACCGTGCTGGCCTGCGTCGTCGTCGGCGCCGCCGCGATCGAGTACTTCACGGCGGTGCAACAGCGCGGCTTCCGTCCGGCGACGCTGGTCGGGGTCGTGGGAATCCTCGGTCTGCTCCTGGCCACCTACTTCTCGGGTCTGGCCGCCTTCCCAGTGGTGCTCCCGTTGACCGTCGTGATCGGCCTGCTGTGGTTCCTGTGGGTGGCACCGGGCGAACGCTCGGTGATCAACCTCGGGGTGACCCTCCTCGGGTTCATGTGGATCGGCGTGCTCGGTTCGTTCGCCACCCTGTTCCTGGGGCTGGGTCGCCAGATGCAGGCGGCGGACCCGTCGCTCACCTCGAACCCCGGCATCGGCGTGCTGATCGCCGCGGTGATCGCATCGGTGGCCAGCGACGTCGGTGGCTACTTCGTGGGCAAGTACATGGGCCAGACCCAGCTGTCGGCCGCCAGCCCGAACAAGACCCAGGAGGGCCTCATCGGCGGGTTCGTCACCGCCCTCGTCGCCGTGGTCGTCGTCGTCGGCTTCTTCGGGATCGCCCCCATCGGTGGCAGCTTCCCGAGGGTGTTCATCTTCGCCCTGCTGTGCGCCCTGGTGGCCCCGCTCGGCGACCTCTGCGAGTCCTTCGTCAAGCGGGACCTGGGGATCAAGGACATGGGTTCGGTGCTCCCGGCGCACGGCGGCGTGTTCGATCGCTTCGACGGGCTGTTGTTCGTTCTGCCCGTGGCCTACTTCGTGACGGTCCTCTTCGACGTCTGGTCGATCAGCTGAGGTTCCTCCCGCAGGAGCCGGTCCATGCGCTGGGCGTTCCTGAGCAGCCGCTCGGTGCACGACGGGGCGGCCGACGGGTGCGTCGTTAGAGTGAGCGGGCCATGACCACCGTCGCCGTGCTCGGCTCCACCGGCTCCATCGGGACCCAGACGATCGACGTGGTCGGATCGGAGTCCGACCGCTTCCGGATCACGGCGCTGGGCGCCCGGTCCTCGGTTCGCGAGCTCGCCGAGCAGGCCCACGCCGTTCGACCGGAGGTGGTGGCGTTGGCCGACGAGTCGCTCGTCGGCGAGCTCCGGGACCTCCTCCCGGCAGGGGTGGAGCTCGAGGCGGGCGAGGACGCCTTCGCCGCAATCTCGGCCGACGCCGACGTCGTCGTCAACGGCGTGGTCGGGGTCGCCGGACTGCCCGTGACGTTGGCGGCACTCCGGGCCGGGCACCGACTGGCGCTGGCCAACAAGGAGTCGCTCATCGCCGCCGGGCCGGTCGTGGCCGAGGCCCGCCTGACCCCCGGCGCCGAGCTGGTGCCGGTCGACAGCGAGCACTGCGCGGTCCACCAGTGCCTGCGCTCCGCCGACGGCGACCGCCGGCTGGCCCAGATCGTCCTGACCGCATCCGGGGGCCCGTTCCGGGGTCGGAGCGCCGACGAACTGGCATCCGTGACGGTCGAGCAGGCCCTCGCCCACCCGACCTGGAGCATGGGGCCCAAGATCACCGTCGACTCGTCGACGCTGGTCAACACGGGCCTCGAGGTGATCGAGGCCCACGAGCTGTTCGGCGTGGACTACGACCGGATCGACGTCGTGGTCCACCCGCAGTCGATCGTGCACTCCATGGCCACGTTCACCGACGGTGCGACGATCGCCCAGCTCTCGCTGCCGGACATGCGCCTCCCGATCGGCTACGCGCTGGCGTACCCGGATCGGATCGGGACGCCGTTCGGGCTGATGGACTTCTCGCAGTCGTGCACGCTCGAGTTCGAGCCGCCGGACCGGGCGACGTTCCGGGGGCTCGACCTGGCCTACGAGGCCGGCCGGAGCGGGGGCACGGCGCCGGCCTGGCTGTCCGCCGCCAACGAGGTCGCCGTGGACGGGTTCCTCTCGGGGGCCATCGCCTGGGCCGACATCGCCGGGGTGATCGCTGCGGCCATGGACCGCTGGGACGGCGCGGCGGCCGACTCGCTCGATGCGGTGCTCGCTGCCGACGCCGCGGCCCGCGTGGCCGCCGGGGAGTTGCTGGCCGTCGGGGTCTCGTCGTGAGCGTGGACGATCGGCCCTCGACGCCCGAGCAGGCCGAGGAACCGACCGCTCCCGACGCCGCGTCGGGCGAGCTCGCAGCCGAGGCGAACGAGGTGGCCGGGATCGTCGGGTCCCCGTGGAGCCGGGCGCTGCGGCTCGGGGTCCTGGGAGCCCTGCTCGTGCTGCTCGGCGTGACCCGTGGGCTCCCCATCCTCATCGTGATCCTGGCGATCGTGGTGATGGTCGTGCTCCACGAGGTCGGGCACTACGTGGCGGCCAAGCGGGCGGGCATGAAGGTCACCGAGTTCTTCGTCGGGTTCGGGCCCGTCATCTGGTCGACCCGCCGGGGCGAGACGGAGTTCGGACTCAAGGCGATCCCCGCCGGCGCCTATGTGCGCATCATCGGCATGAACAACCTCGAGGAGGTCGACCCCGCCGACGAGCCCCGCACCTACCGCCAGGCGTCGTTCCGGTCCCGGGCGAGCGTCGCCGTCGCCGGCTCCGCCATGCACTTCGCCATCGCGCTGGTGCTGCTGGTCGTCCAGTTCGCCCTCATCGGTCGGGCCGACCCGGAGCGCTGGACGGTGGCCGAGGTGACTCCGGGGAGCGCCGCCGCTGCGGCCGGGATCCAACCGGGCGACACGGTCCGCAGCATCGACGGCCGTCCCGTCGGATCGTTCCTCGACTTCCGCTCCATCGTGGCCGAGGCCGACCCCGGCACCTACGACGTGGTGGTGGACCGTGACGGCGGTTCCCTGACCGTTCCGGTCGAGTTGAGTCGTCGCGTCAAGGTCATCGGGACCGTCGGCGAGGACCTCGACCTCCTCCAGACCGCCGACGGCGTCGCCGTCGGGGCCACGCGACCCGGCGGTGCGGTGGCCGGCTCCGGCGTGGCCGAGGGCGACGTCGTGACCGCGATCAACGGTCGTCCGGTCACCGGTCTGGAGGACGTGGCCGCAGCCGCAGCCGCCGGACTGGGGGGCGTGGTGGTCCTCGACACCCCGACGGGGGAGCGGCGCATCGACCTGGGCTCGGCCGTCGAGGTGACGCCGCCGTCCTCGTTCTTCGGCGTCGGTCAGGCGGCCGTCGTCGAGACCGAGGCCCCCCACGTCGCCGTCGGCAGCGCCGTATCGGAGTTCGGCCGGACGATCGGCCTGAGCGTGGCCGGGGTCGGGCAGTTCCTCTGGCCGCCGAACCTGCTCGAGTTCGTGACCACGCCCGCCCGGTCCGCGGACCGCGCCGAGGCGCCGACCACCGCCGAGCAGACCGCCCCCGACTCGCGGCCCATCTCGATCGTCGGCGCCGTGCTCTACGGCTCCGAGCTGACGTCGGAGAACCTGTCCAACCTGGTCGGGTTCCTGATCGTCCTGAACATCTTCATCGGGGTGTTCAACCTGCTGCCGCTCCTGCCGTTCGACGGCGGCCACCTCGTCATCGCCTGCTACGAGAAGGCCCAGGAGCTCCGACGCCGACAGCAGCAGCGCTACATCGCCGACGTGTCCCGGTTGCTCCCCGTGACCTACGGCGTCGTGATGGTGCTCGTGGTCGTCGGCCTCGTGGCCGTGTACCTGGACCTCACCCGCGGCGTCTCGGCCTGACGGGCCGTTCCGAACCCGACGGGTAGCCTGCGCCCATGGACGCAGGAGCCGTCACCTTCCCCCGCCGTTCGACCCGCCAGATCCACGTCGGCGACGTGCCCGTCGGCGGTGGTGCGCCGGTCACCATCCAGTCGATGACCACCACCAAGACGGCGGACGTCGACGGCACCCTGCAGCAGATCTACGCCCTGGCCGCCGCGGGCTGTGACATCGTCCGCTGCACCTGCAACGAGGTCGAGGCCGCCGAGGGGCTGGCCCGGATCGTTCCCCGGAGCCCGATCCCGATCATCGCCGACATCCACCACCAGTACCGGATGGCACTCGCCGCCCTCGACGCCGGGGTGCACGGGCTCCGGCTCAATCCCGGCAACATCCGCAAGCCGGAGCACATCAAGGCCGTGGCCGCCGCCGCCAAGGACCGGGGTGTCCCGATCCGCATCGGGGTCAACGGCGGCTCGCTCGACCCCGAGCTCTACGAACGCCACGGCGGCCGGGTCACACCCGAGGCCATGGTCGAGTCGGCGATGCAGGAGCTGGCCTACTTCCAGGAGGTCGACTTCGACGCCGTGAAGATCTCGGTCAAGGCGTCCAACGTGCCGCTGATGATCGAGGCCTATCGGCAGTTGGCCGAGGTCACCGACCATCCCCTCCACCTCGGGGTGACCGAGGCCGGCCCGTTGCCCGACGGGCTCATCAAGGCCACAGCGGGCA
>SXMI01000019.1 GCA_005777415.1 Actinomycetota bacterium
AGCACGCGGTGACCTCGGCGGCCGGCATGGCCATGTGCGGTCTCCGGCCGGTCGTCGCCGTCTACTCGACCTTCCTCACCCGGGCGATCGACCAGGTGAACCTCGACGTCGGCCTGCACCAGCAGCCGGTGGTCTTCGCGCTCGATCGGGCGGGCATCACGGGCGACGACGGCGCCTCGCACCACGGGGTGCTCGACATGGTGTTGTTGTCCAAGGTTCCCGACATGACGGTGTTCGCGCCCTCCAACCACGCCGAGGTCGGCCAGATGCTGCAGGACGCGCTCGACCTGTGCACCGACGGCCCGGCCGCCATCCGCTTCCCCAAGACCATGCCGCCGGCCCCCGACGACGTCGAGCTGTCGACCGCTGGATCAGGACTCGAGGCCCGGCGACTGCGCCGCGGCGACGCCGTCTGCCTCGTCGGCGTGGGCAAGATGCTGACCGCGGCCCGTGATGCGGCCGACAAGCTCGCCGCCGAAGGGATCGACGTCACCCTGTGGGACCCCCGGGTCGTCAAGCCGCTCGACCCGGGCCTGCTCGAGGACGCCGCCCGCCACCGGCTCGTGGTCACCATCGAGGACGGACTGCGGGACGGCGGGGTGGGCGCGGCGGTCGCCGACGCCCTGTCCAAGCTGGCACCGGTGGACGGGCCGCTGGTCCGGGTCCTGGGTGTGCCGTCGGTGTACCTGTCCCACGGCAAGCCCGACACGATCCTGTCCCGACTGGGTCTGGATGCCGACGGGATCGTGGACGAGGTGCTGGCGTGGAGCCGGTCCTCGGCCGAGACCTCCTGATCCGGTCGTCCCCATCTCGGCGGACCTCCGGCGCGTCACCGTGACCGGTCGGGCGGCCTTCAGGACCAGTCAGATCTCAGGAGTAGGCAGCCCTCAGGAGTAGGCAGCCCTCAGGAGTAGGCAGCCCTCAGGAGTAGTACGGCGACTCGCCGGCGGCGTGGTCCGTCGCGTCGACGACGTCGACGACCTCCGGGATGGCCTCCAGGATCATCCGCTTGATGCCCTCGGACAGGGTCACGGCGCTGACCGAGCACCCCTGGCAGCCGCCACCCATGAGCACCCGGACGACCCCGTCGTCGCTGACGTCGACGAGTGAGGCGTAGCCGCCGTGGGCGGCGAGCGAGGGGTTGATGTGGCTCTGCAGCAGTTGCTCCACCCGCTCCGCCACGGTCCCGGAGAGCTCGTCGGCGACCCCTGGGGGGAGTGACCCCATGGGGTCGGGCCGGTTCGGGTTGCGGATCACCATGCCGCCCTGGCCCGGGTCCCGGGGGAGGTCGAGCACGGCCCCCTGCAGTCGGTCGACGGATTCCACCGGCACCGCCACCACCAGGTCACCCACCTGCGTGCGCACGTGCTCGCCCTCGAGCGAGTCCAACTCCTCGAAGCCCAGTTCGTAGGCGAACTCCGCTCCCGCCACGCCGGTCACTGCGATCCGCAGCGCCAGCGTCTCGGGGTCGTCCTCGGCCGAGCGGATCTCGAGGACGAGCTCGAGCGCCTCCGGGGTCACCGTCAGCACGGGTTCGGCATCTTCAGGGGCCGCTGCCTCGAGATCGTCCGCAGGGGTCGTGGTGTCCGAGCTCATTTCCAACACCGTAGTAGGAGAAATTCGGACCGCCCACCCGCGCCGGGGGCGATCACGCCGCCCGGGGTCCCGGGTCGGCGACGAATCGCGCCGCTCGGTCCGGTCCATCGGGCAGACTCAATCCCGTGGGAACCTTTCGTCGATCATTCGCTCTCGTCGCCGCCTCGTGGGCGGTGCTCCGCCACGACAAGGAGTTGATCCTGCTGCCGGTGGTGGCCTCCATCGCCTCGGCCATTGCGGTCGCCCCGTTCCTCGGTGGTGCGTTCCTGAGCAGTTCGATCAGTGGCGCCGGCGACGGTGAGGTCTCCATGAGCATCCTCGGCTGGGTGCTGTTGTTCCTCGCCTACGTGGTCGGCGCCTACGTCACGATCTTCTTCCAGTCCGCCCTGGTGCTCGCCGCCAACGACCGGATGACCGGCGGCAACCCGACCCTCGGCAGCGCACTCCAGATGGCCGGCCGCAACGCCGGTCGGATCCTGCCCTGGGCGCTGATCAGCGCCACCGTCTCGGTCGTGCTCCAGGCGATCCAGGAGCGGGCGGGGTTCATCGGACGGATCGTCGTCGGACTCGTCGGGCTGGCGTGGACGCTCGTGACCATGCTGGTCCTGCCCATCCTGGTCATCGAGCAGGTCGGGGTGGGCGACGCGCTCAAGCGGTCGGCCGCGGCGTTCAAGCGCACCTGGGGCGAGAACGTCGTGGGCAACGGCGGCGTCGGACTCGTCGGGTTCCTGTTGTTCCTCGTGGGCCTGGTCGTCGCCGGACCGATCATCGCCATCGGAGCGAGCCGCTCGAACGTCCCGATCATCGTCGTGGGCGTCATCCTGCTCGTCATCTGGTCGATCCTGGTGAGCGCCTTCTCCTCGGCGCTCAGCGCCGTCTTCCGCACCGCGCTCTACCGGTACGCGGTGCTCGGCGAGGAGCCGGGTGGGTTCAGCCACGAGATGGTGGCCGAGGCGTTCCGACCCAAGCGGGGCCGGACCGCCGCCTGAGCCACTCCCGGGTCGCTCAGGTCGCCAGTCCGAGCTGCTCGGCGACCGCGGCCACCTCGAGCCACGCCTCCTCCGCCAACCGCAGCTCCTCCTGGGCGGCTCCCAGGCGGGCGCCCACATCGGCCAGGGCCACGTGGTCGTCACCGCAGCCGTCGAGCTCCTCGACGAGTCGATCGCAGGTCCGCTGGGCCGCGGCCAGCGTGCGTTCCGCATCACGGAGCCGGTGCCGGACCGAGGTGGGGTTCTCCCGGGAAGTGGACCGTTCCCCGCCCGCCGACGACCGTCCCACCGAGGATCGCCCCACCGACGACGCCGGGGCCGACGACGCCGGGGCCGTCCGGCCGGGACCGACCCTTCGGGTGGACCGGAGCGCCCGCCGCTCCTCCTCCCAGGCCGCGTACCCACCCGGCCGGCGACCGGCGCCACCGGCGCCGTCGAGCACGATCACGTCCGTCACCGTCCGCTCCAGGAACGCCCGGTCGTGGCTCACCACGACGAGGGCCCCGGGCCAGTCGCGAAACCCGGACGCAGC
>SXMI01000136.1 GCA_005777415.1 Actinomycetota bacterium
CGGTCGGCGAGCCACGAGTCGGCGAAGCCCACGTTGAACACCCCGCCGGGCCAGCCCACGTCCCAGAGCCGCCCCAGGAACGACCGCGGCGCGATCGCCGCCAGGGACGGCGGTCGGGTCGCTGCGGTGGCGATCTGCGAGAAGCCGGAGAACGAGATGCCGAGCATCCCGGGTCGGCCGTGCAGCACCCAGGGCTGGCGGGCGACGGTCTCGACGACGTCGTAGCCGTCGTAGCGACTGGGCAGGTCGAACAGGTCGGCCTCGCCGCCGGAGCAGCCGGTCCCCCGGAGCTGGACCGACACGGTGGCGTAGCCGGCGAGTCGGGCGACGATCCCGCCGACGAGCGTCTCGCCACCCGGGACCAGCGGGTCCGGCGGGAGCGACGGGTCGATCAGCCGGGCGATCCGGTCGGCCAGCGGATCCTGCGGTCCGGCGACGGCGTACCCCGAGTACTCGATCACCGTCGGGAAGGGCCCGTCGGCCAGCGTGTTGCCGAACGGCGGGCGGACGGTCACGGCCAGCAGCGTGCCGTCACGCATGGGGACGTAGTTGAGCCCGTCGCGCAGGTTGGACGCCCGGTAGAACGCGTCGGTCGGGTGGTCGTCGACGGTCAGCACGGTCACCTCACGGCGCTCGTCCCCGACGACGACCGCGACCTGCTCACCCTGGCCCAGTTCCCGGAACGCGGCGCTGCCGAACGCGTCAGCCACCACGGCGGTGGCCGGACCGTCGGTTCGCTCCAGCCGCACCTCGGCACCCACCGGTGCCCCGGTCACGTACACCTGCTCGATCCCGGCACGGACCGACAGTCCGGCCGGAGGAAGCTCCGGACCCACACCCGGCGCCGGCGGCGCGGTCACCACCGTCGGTGTCGTCGTACACGCCACGGAGAGCACGAGCACTCCGGCCACGGCGACACTGGCCACACGTGCCGGCCACCCCGTACCGAGCGCCCACCCCGTCCTCATCCGGCAAGGCTACGCCAACGGCCCGGCGAGCCGCCCGCTCACCTCAGAACGGCAGCAGGTCCTCCTGCAGCGAGCGGAGCTCGTCGAACATCGCCCGGCAGGCCGCCTCGTCGGCGGGCGAGTTCGGGTCCTCGCGCAGCGCCCGGAACGCCAGGTCCGGATCACCCTGCACGGCGGCGTCGAAGATCATGTCCATCAGCTCCACCTGGGTCCCGATCCAGCCGGCGAGCGGCTCGCCGAGCGGCGGCATCTCGTCGGGGTGAATCCCGTCGCCGTCGACGGTCGCCCCGACCTCGACGATCGCCCCGTCGGCCACGTCCGGCAGGTACCCGCGGTTGGGCACGTTGACCGCCATGATCCGGGTGGGCGTGTCGGCCCACATGGCGGCGATGATCGGCACGACCTCCTCGTCGCTGTGGCCCACGGCCTGCAGCGGGAGCGGCACCTTCGTGGTGGCCGCCCAGGCGGCCGCGCGTTCGGCGACCGTGGAGATGGGTTCGTGGAAGTCCAGCGGGGTCGGCATCCACTCGGCGACGTCCATGGCGAACGGGACGTACTCGCCGATGTGACTGTCGACCGAGCACGGGACGAGCCCGTACTCCCGGACCATCTTCGCCACGAGCGGCGAGTAGTTGAACTCGACGAGTCCCGCCCCGACCAGCGTCCGGTCGAGGGCCCTGGCGATCCGCTGGGTGCGCGGCGAGTAGTCGTGCAGACGTCCGTCGAAGTACGACCGGATGCGCGGCAGCAGGTCCTCACCGGTGCGCGTGTTGCGGAACTCCGTGAAGAACGTGAAGTGGTTGATGCCCGACGCCTTCGCCTCGACGTCGCCGCGGCGGACGCGTATTCGTCGGCACAGCCGGTTCACGCCCATGGGCATCTCGTGGCACATGCCGACGTTGCGCACGCTCGTGGCGCGGTTGATCGCCAAGGTGACCCGACTCATCGGGTTCGAGAGGTTGATGAAGAACGCGTCGGGGCAGTAGCGCTCGACGGACCGGCAGATGCCGAGGGTGTTGTGGATGCTGCGCAGCGAGTGGAAGACCGCACCCGGACCGCCGTTCTCGCCGTTGATCTGGGTGGACCCGTGCGCCCGCGGGACCTCGTAGTCCTGGCGCCAGCTGGGGAACCGCCGGAACTCGGCGCTCGAGATGACGAAGTCGGCGCCCTCGAGCGCTGCTCCGGGATCACTGGAGCGGTCGACCACGATGGGTGCGCCGACCGCAGCGTTGAGCTTGACGGCGAACCGGTAGGCGCGGTCGAGCCGCTCGGCGTCCAGGTCGTGCAGCACCAGACGGGCGCCGCGCAGGCGCTCGGTGTGCACCACGTCGTTGACCATCGCCGGCCCGAAGGACATACCCCCGGCGCCGACCAGCGTGATCTTCGGAACTCGCTCCATCCGCAGCAATCTAAGGGTCGCGCGCGGGGTACGTCTCGCGCGCTGGAGCCGCAGATCCGACCAACCGGCTCAGCTCAGGGTGAACGCCGCCTCACGGGCATCCGGGTAGTTGAAGAGGCTGTTGTTCGTCACCCGCACGTAGCAGGTCGTGTTCTTCTCGACACCGGCCGGAGCGACGTCGGAGGCGGCGAAGCAGCCCCAGTCCAGGTCCCCCGACGGCTCCCGTCCCCGGAAGATCCGGACGACGGTCGATCCGCTCCCGGTGGCGGTGGCGTTCGGGTTCCACGACGACAGCGGCGCACAGTCCTGCCCCGGGTTGAACGACGGATCGCTCGTCACCTTGCGACAGATGTCGACGTACATCAGCTTCCCCGGGGTCTGGCCGCTCCAGGTGAACACCACCGGCTTCTCGCAGCCGGCGGTCACGCCCGTCACCGGATTCTCGGCCAGGACGGCATCGCCCGGCGGCACCGTCGACGGGAGCGGCGGCAACGGGAACGTCGGGCACGGGATGGTCGTCGTCGTGCTCGTCGTCGTGCTCGTCGTCGTGCTCGTCGTCGTCACGGGCGGAGGCGGTGGCATCGCGCACGACGCAGCGACGACCACGACGGTGGCGAGCACTGCGAACGCAGCGGTCCGGTGACGGTTGATGTGCGACATGGCTTCCCCCTCCAGTTCGACGGGGCCCACCCCGTGGGCACCGCTCCGTCTGTTGTACCGACCACGAACGACGTCAGCGTGGCCTGCCGGCCAACCCCGGGTGAACGCTCCGGTCGATCGACGGATCCGCACTCCCCTCGACCTCGTCGACCAGGGTCAGCCCGTGCGTCGTCTTCTCCCAGTGGCTGGGTGCCGTCACCAACTGCACGGCGGCCCGGAGCGCAGCGATCGACATGAGCACCCAGTAGAGCGGCGACAACACGGCCGCGGCGAGCAGATCGGGACGCCGGACCACCCGGGCCGTCACGACCGACACGTAGACGACCGACAGGTTGCCGATCGCCCACACCGCTGCCGCCAGGTAGTACGCCCAACCGGGGTACATGGCCTGCACGAACGCCGCCCGGGTCGCCAACCACACCAGCGCCAGGCCCCAGAACCACAGGTTCATCACGGCGAGCAGCGGCGTGCAGCCGACGAACATCACGAAGTGGTACACACCCCGCCAACCCAGGTCGTCGACCAAGGATCGGGGGTGTCGCCACGCCACCTGGAACGTCTGCAGGTAGCCCTTGTACCAACGGCTCCGCTGCTTCACCCAGTTGAGCACGTCGGTGTTGGGTTCCTCCATGGTCACCGAGTCCAGGATCCCGATGCGCCAGCCGCGACGCTGCAGCCGGATGCCCAGGTCGCAGTCCTCGGTGACGTTCCACGGGTCCCACCCGCCGACCTCGTCGATCGCCCACCGCCGGAAGTGGTTGCTCGTGCCGCCGAGTGGGACCGTCGCGTCGCTCAGGACCAGACCCGGCAGGTAGAGGTGGAACCAGGTGGCGTACTCGGTGGTGAACCAGCGGGTCAGCAGGTTGCGGTGACCCCCGTAGAAGAAGAGCCGGGCCTGCAGGCACACGACCTCGTCGCCGGCTCGGCGGAACGCCTCGGCGGCGCGACGGAGCTGCAACGGCTCGGGGTGGTCCTCGGCGTCGTAGATCGTCACCAGCTCGCCGTGGGCGAAACGCAGCCCGAAGTCCAGCGCCCGCGGCTTGGTCCGCGGCTCACCGGGCGGCACGAGCAGCACCCGCACGGGCAGGTCGGTGTCGATCGCCTGCGCGGCCTCGATCGTGTCGTCGTCGTCGGCCTCGAGCAGCAGCACCACGTCCAGCCGGTCCTGCGGGTACTCGAGACGTTCGAGGGCCTCGAGCAGCCCGGGCAGGATCTCCGGCTCGCCGTAGGCAGGGATGAGCACGGAGTAGACGGGGAGCTCGTCGTCGGGGAGGGCACGCGCCTCGGCGTCCGAAACGTGCATCGCCGGATCGTGTCGCAACGCCCGGCGGACCAGCGAGATCCGGTGCCAGACGGTCACCGTGTAGAGCACCGACGCCAGCGTGGTGAAGGTGACGGCGACCGCCACCGGGGCGAGCAGGACGAGTCCGACCACCACCGCGATCGCGACCACCCAACGCCAGGGACGCGACCTGGTGACGATCGGTCGGGCCGTCGCACCCGGATTGCGTTGCTCGACCTCGGCGAGCGCGAGCGCCAGCTCCCACTCGGGGTCGTGGACCGCCTCGATCCTCACCCGCCCGGCTCCCTCGGGGCGGGCAACGACGCCGCCTTGTCGGTGGCGGCCGAGACGACCCGCCGACCGAAGGTGACGATGAAGCTGCGCAGTGCGACCTCCCGTTCGCTCAGGTCGCTGCCGGCACGACCCTGCACGAACTCGTCCGCGCTGAACGCGAACTGGTCGGCGACGTCCTCGGTGATCTCGGGTGCGACCAGCCTGGCGCTGTCGACCTCGTTGAGCAGCAGCACGACGCGTTCGTAGCGGATCTGGTCGCCCTGTCGGACCGCCCAGATCCAGTAGAGGGTCGTCCACTTGAGCCCGTTGGCGGGGTCCTGCCAGCGCAGGACGGTCCCCGTGACGCCGCTACCCAGGTCGACGCGGCGGACGTCCTGCATGCCGTAGCCGTGGAACTGGTAGCAGGCCTCCAGGCCGAAGTCGCTGAACGACTGCAGGTTGGAGGTGTTGATGACGTCGGCCAGCACCGGCACGTCGCTGCGCAGGTCGGTCGTGCCGAACCCCCGGTAGCTGAAGCGGACCCAGGTCGAGTCCTCACCGAAGAACCGCTTGCCGTTGGCGAACGTCGCCACGGGCTCGGCCTCGAAGCCGTCGAGGTCCGCACCCGACCGGGCGAAGCCGGCGAGTCGGGGGGTGCCGATCGACGATGCGATCGGGTCGTAGCGGGTGAGCCCGTGGTCGAACACACCGGCGAGCAGCGCCACAGGGAGCAGGACGAGCAGCGTCCGGCGGACGGTCGGCACGGCCCGCAGCACGGTGGCGGTCCGACTCGGTCCGCTGCGCTGCGGCAGCTGCAGGCCGAACCGGTGCGCGACGAGCACCATGAGCAGCACGCCGACGTTGAAGGACACGAGCCCGACGCCCGGGTGCAGCACGTCGATGGACGCGGTCTCACCCGCGAAGCGGCCCACGAAGATGATCAGCAGGATCCGGAGGATGTTGAGCACCACCATCAGGGCCGAACCCGCCGCCAACCACGCAGCCTTGCGCCACCGGCTGCCGCGCAGAACGAGTGAGACGGCCCCGGCGAGCAGCAGGAACCCGACGAGCCCGTTCGCACCCGAGCAGGCCGAGGCGATCTGCACCCGGAACCCCTGCTCGCCGTGCGGGATGATGAACGAGGTGTCGTCGCCCTGGACCGCCTCGGCCAGCGGCACGAACGACAGGATGATCCGCACCGCCCCGGCGGTCAGGTCGCTCAGATGGTCGAGCAGCGACTGGACCGCCCAGCGGGACGGCATGGGCCACGCCAGGAACAGGAAGGCCACGGCGACCTTGGTCCGCCACAGCATCCGCACGCCGAACAGCAGCGTCACCACCCCGGCCACGAAGAACGGCATGGTGAGCAGGTCGATCCGCCACAGCCAGTAGACGACCGACAGGCGCGGCGGCAGCAGGACGAGCGCCACGAGCGCCACGGCGATCAGCGGGATCGCGACGATCCGGTCGACCATGCGGTCGTGGATCTCGGGTTCGCCGGCGACGGGTCGGGACAGCACGTAGCCCAACCCGATGCTGATGAGCGGGACGAGCCCCAGGTACGCGAGCGGGGTGTCGACGGTGATGCCGCGGAGCAGTGACCACAACGACGTGTGGTAGGCGACGACGACCAGCCCCAGTCCGGCCGCGGTGCGCAGTCCGACGCTGCGGACGTCACGGTCGGACCAACCCCGGGTCGGGCGGCCCAGTGCGGCGGTGGTGGCGGTCACGCGGCACCTCCGGGTGCGGGCCCGGCGGCGGGGCCGGACCGGCGTCGACGGACGAGCAGGCCGAGCGCGGCGCCGACGACCACGACCGCCGAGATCGGCAGCAGGGCCGTGATCGGGCTCTCGGACACGACCGGTGGCGGGAGCGGCACGGTGGTGGTCGGCGTGCCGGGGGCGACGATCCCCAGCGTGGCGATCTGCACCGGCGCCCCCAGCGCCCCGATGCAGCTCTCGACGACCTCCTGGCCCCCGACCGATCGGGTGAAGGACACGGCCTGGAACTCGATGGAGATCGAGCCTCCGGCCGGCGAGCTGACCGGGAACGATCCGGCCAGGAAGTCGTCACCGCCGTCCGGGATCGGCACCACCGCGCCGGCGGCGAGCGGGAGCGGGTTCGAGGTCTGGAGCTGCAGCGGCGGGGCGCCCGTTCCCACGGCGGTCAGCCGGACCTGCTGGGCCAACTCGCCCCGCTTGACCTCACCGAGCAGGTTCGGAGGTCCGAGGAGGCCGACCAGCACGGGCAGGCTCGTGTTCGCCGGCACGGCGGTGAGCGTCGAGACCCCGAGCACCGCCGTGACGGGCACGGAACCCGCCTGGCCGGTGACCGAGCACGCCAGCTGGAGCGTCACGGTTCGGGACTGCACCTGGACCGACGGCGGTGCCGTCGTCGTCGTGGTCGGTGCCGTCGTGGTCGGTGTCGTCGTGGTCGGTGTCGTCGTCGTGGTCGGTGCCGTCGTGGTCGGTGCCGTCGTGGTCGGTGCCGGTGGCGGCGTGGTGGTCGGCGGCGTGACGGGGTCGGGCGGCGGTACCACCAGGTCGAGCTGGGTGAACGACTCGCCGAGCACCTCGGTGGCGGCGGCATCCTCGAAGCCGACCCCCGCCAACGACTCGCCCTCCGAGAATCCCGAGTCCTCCTGGACGCCGAGCACCTCGGCGACCGCCGCGCCAGACCCGCTGTCCGGTGTCGACGGCGGCGTCACGGCATCGCCGGGTGCGGTGGTCGTGGTGGACGGGGCGGTGGTCGTCGTGGTCGTCGCCCGGGCCGCCCGCTCCTCGGCCGGTGACCCACCACCGAGACGCGTCACGCCGACGACGGCCACGAGCGCGACCAGCGGGCCCAGGACGAGCCACAGCGTCCGCTGCCGGAGGACCGGGGGGAGGCCCATCAGTCCAGGAACCCCTCGTCGGGCGTCGGCCGCGGTTCGCCACGCGGGTTCAGCACCCGGTACAGGACGAACTCGCTGGTGATGTCCCCTTGGTCGCCCCAGGACTCGACCCGCTCGAAGTTCGCGTCCTGACCGCTCGCCAGACCCGGGTGCGCAGCCACCACGGCATCACCCGAGGACGCCGGCACCTTGAGCAGCACGTAGCGGACACCGAACACCGCCGGGTCCGACACGACCGCCTCGAAGTCGCGGTCGGACGGGATGATGAACACCGACGGATCGGCCGCTGCCGACACCACCGAGAACGTCGACGACGCGTCGGTCAGGATCGACCCGGGGACCACATCCGGGATGCGGTCGAGGTCGGCAGCCACCGTCGCCCCCCGACCCATGACGGACCGTGAGTCGTCGAGGTGGTCCCCCGAGACGCCTGCGATGACCGCGTCGACCGTCGAGCGGTCGTCACCGGCTCCCAGGTCGCCGTCCAGCACCACCGACCAGGACAGCAGCAGCCCCGGCACGAGCGACAGCACCGCCAGCGGGCGCAACAGCCTCGATCCGCCGGCCGAGCCCCCCGAACCGGACAGCAGCGCCGCGAGCAGCGCCGACAGCACCACGGCGCCGACGACGTAACGGAACCACGGGAACGTGTCACCCCGGCCCGCCAACAGGATCTGCAGGACCAGCGGGGACCCGACGACCGCCGCGGCCACACTCGCCCGGCGGGCCGTGCGTCCACCCAACCAGAGCGCCACCAGCAGCACCGGGATCAGCAGCGGCGCGGCGACCAGGAGCTGGCGCAGGTAGAAGCCGACCCGCCCGGGGACGCTCGTGTCGCCGATGATCGACTCGATCGCCCCGGCGCCGTCCCGGACGAGCGCTGCGTTGCCGTAGTCGGACGTCAGCTGCGCCAGCGGCTCCCCGACGATCACGTACGACACCAGCGACCAGCCGAGCACGCAGGCCGTGACCGGGAACGCGAGGATCGACAGGTCCAGCACCACGGCCCGGAGCCGGCGCCAGGTCGCCGACCGAGACGGCCCGACCGTCCCACGGGTCCACCCGTCGTCCGCCGGTCGACGCTGGGCGGAGACCACGACCACGAACGCCGCAGCCGCCAGGATCGACGCAGCCGTCTCGTACCGGGTCAGGTAGGCCGCACCCAGCGCAGCGCCGCCCAGCACCAGACCGCCCAGGTCGTCCCGCTCGGCCCACCGTGCCAGCGACCGGACCGCCAGGACGAGCAGGACCATCCAGCAGGCCTCGCTCATCCCGTTCGCGCCGTAGAGCAGCACCAGCGGGCTGGCCAGTGTCAACAGCGCGACCGTCCACCGGGCCCAGCGGGGACTCCCGGAGGTCCGGGCCCAGTCGACGAGTTGGGCGATCAGCAGGCCGGTGCAGATCGCCGACACGGTCGTGGCGGCGAGCGGCGCCGACGTGAGCTCGGGGCGCCAGGACCGGAGCGCCACGAAGGGCCCCTGGAACAACGTCGGGAACGGGCCCCAGATGAACCCGATGGACTCGGGGTGCGGATCCCGACCGGCCACGACAGCGAGCGCACCCTGCACCCGGGAGATCGCATCGGCCGGGATGACGCCACCGCGTGCGGCCGCCACCCAACCGAGCACCATCAGCACCGTGGTGGTGAGCCCGCCGACCACGACCGCCTCGGCGCGGTGCGTGGACCGCTGCCCCGAGGCCCGACGGCGGAGTTCGGCCACACGGACCCGGACCAGGTGGTCGGCCTCGAGCACCGCCGGGTGCGACTCGTCGGCCACGACGACGTCGTCGACCGAGATCCGTGGGATGGGCACGCCACCGGCGGCGGCCAGGGTGCGCGCCGCCGTCACGGACCGACCCGCGATCACATCGGCCCGGTCCTCGGCGTCACGCAGGTCCTCGAGGAGCGAGTCCAGCCGGGCCCATCGACGGTCCAGGCCGTCGGCACCGGACCGGAGGGTGGCGGACAGGAACACGCCCGCCGCCACCTCGGGCGACGCCACCGGGTGGCCGGCAGGCGGGTGGCCTGCAACCGGGTCGAGCAGCTCACGCTCGTCGATCGACACGGGGTTCACCCGTCACCCGGCCCGGCGGCCCCCGCCGGGTCGAGTCGGTCGGCGAGCGCCCGCACCTCGGCGAGCGTGGTCCGCAGTTCGGAGCGGACGGCCCGCTGCAGGGCGGTCAGCTCGGCCATGGCGGCCTGCAGCTCGGACCGGTGGTGTTCGATCAACGCCACCGTCTCGGCGGCCAGGCGGGCGAGCTCCTCGGCGTCCACGACCCGGACCTCGGCAGGTGGTCCCGCAGGCGGCTCGGCTGCGGGCGGTCCGGCGGCCGCCGCCCCGTCGGCGGACCACGGCGCCGTCCCGGCCGGTGGGGTGGTCTGTCCGCTCATCAGCCTGGTGTCCTCGCACGATCGCCGTCGGTGCTCACCTGCCGCACCGGCACGCCGAACGGTACGGAGGCTCTCTGAATGGAAGCTGGCCGACACGTTGCCGTTGGCTGAACGTGTCGGTGCAAACCCTGAGACGATCCCCCAGGGCGAGGTCGCCGCTCGGGGCTCGCACCACGAACCCGCACCACGGGCCCGGAACGGAACCGGGGGTGCGGCCGCAGCCGCACCCCCGGATGTCCTGCCGCTCATCGACGAGCGACTGGGTCGTTCCCGTCGGTCAGGGCGCCGGGAAGATCTTGCAGACGCCGTTCGACCGCTCGGCCGCCGGTCTGGACCCCGAAGGGCACCGGCGGCTCGCGGTCATCGTCGCGCTGTTCGACCTCGAACCGGTGCGCGCCGCGCTCGCGCAGCTCGCGGCCAACTGGCCGGTTCACCAAATCGTGAGTTCCGCCTTCACCGGGCTGGCGCAAGAGACGGGGTTGCTCACCATCGAGGTTCTGTGCCAGAGCGAGCCGCGCGTGGAAGAACTGGCGCGGCGGTTCCTGGCCGCGATCCGCGCCGGCGTGCAGGGCGAGAATGCGGACGAATCGAAGAGGCGCGCGACCGGCCTCGACTACGCCCGGCTACTCTCCGAAGCGGACAAGGCTCGCGATGCGGCGAAGGACCGCGCCGAGCGCCTGCGCCAGCTTCAGGAGCAGCAGGAGCAGCGCCGCGGCCAGCGCCGCCGCTTGTGACACCGCGCGCTCACTTCTTCGGCGGCAGGTGATAGCCTTCCGTGTTCAGCTTCACGCGGTACAGGCTCTTGCCCGCGGTGATGTACAGGACGTTAGCGCTGTCGCCGCGACCGAACCCGACGTTCGTGGGCAGTTCCGTCTTGATGTAGCCGATCTCTTTCCCTTCGGGCGAGTACACGCAGATGCCCGGCCGCGTCGTGTCGCGCACCGCGACGTACAGGTTCCCGGCCTTGTCGCACACCAGCCCGTCCGGGCCGTCCTGTGGGGCGTAATCGACCAGCGTCTTGCGGAATTTCGCGGTGCCGTCGGCCGCGAGGTCGTAGGCCATCAGCGCCATCGAGCCTTTCTTCGTCGGCTCCTTCTTCTCGTCCAGCCGCCCGATGCCCGTGCTGCCGTTGTCGTTGCTCACGACGTACAGCGTCTTCTGATCGGGCGAGATCGCGACCCCGTTGGGCTTGCCCGCGTCCGTGATGATGCGGTGAACGGTGCCGTCCGTGTCGATCCGGGAGACGGCCATCACCGGCTGGTCGATCGGTTCGTGGCCCAGGTAGCGCGGGTCGCTGAAGTAGATGCGGCCCTTCTCGTCGATGGTGATGTCGTTGGGGGCGTTGAACGGCTTGTTGTCGTACAGCCCGGCGACGATGTACGTCTTGCCCGTTTTCATGTCGGTGCGGGTGACGCGCCGCCCGCCGAAGTCCGCTCCCTCGGCCGCGAGCAGGTTGCCGTCCGCGTCGAACTTCAGCCCGTTGGACATGCCGCTGGGCGAGCGGAAGACGTCCGTCTTGCCGGTCTTCGGGTTGTACTTCCAGATGTGCCCGGCCTCGACCGGCTTCTTGTCTGCCTTCGAGACGTGCGTGAACGTGATGTCGCTGAAGTAGACCATGCCGTCTGGCGCGACCGCGACGCCCTCGGTCAGCACGAGGCCGCCGTCGAAGAGCGTTTCCACCTTCGCATTGGGCAGAACGATGGGATCGGCCGCGCGCGCGGGCGCGGCGAGTAACAGCAGAACGAACACGGCGCGACGCATGGGAGAGGCTCCTGAGTGAGGCGGTCAACGGGTCAGACGCTTCCACTTGGCTTGAAAACCGGGTCGGTCCAGCACCTCGCGGTTCACGACACCGCGCGGCACCTTTCCCTCAGACAGGTCGATCATTCCCTGGCACACGGCGCGGCCGATGTCGCGGAACAGCTCGTCGGTCCACGCGATGCAGTGCGGCGCGAGGAGCACGTTGTCGAGGGCCGCGAACGCCGGCGGCGCGGTGAGCGGTTCGCCCACGAAGCAGTCGAGCGCGGCCCCGGCGATGCAGTCGTCGCGGAGCGCGACGAGCAGCGC
>SXMI01000137.1 GCA_005777415.1 Actinomycetota bacterium
GACTTGCCGGAGCCGTTCGGGCCCATGACCACGTGCACCTCGCCGGAGCGGACCGTGACATCCACACCCTTCAGGATCGGCGTCCCGTCGACAGCCGCGTGCAGGCCGCTGACCACCAGTTCGCTCACGAGGCCCCTCCCAGGGCGACGACCACCTGGCCGTCGGTGACGCGCACCTCGTAGGTGGGCACGGGACGGAGCGCCGGCAGGGACTGCGGCGTACCGGTGCGCAGGTCGAACTCGCTGCCGTGCTTCGGGCACTCGAGCGTGCACGCACGCTCGTCGACGATCCCGCCCGACAGCGAGACGTCGGCATGACTGCACCGGTCGCCGATGGCATAGACCTCATCGCCGATCCGCACGACGGCGAGCACGAAGTCCTCGATCTCGAAGCGGCGCGCCTCGCCGTCGACCAGGTCATCGAGTGCGCACAGCGGTACGGCGCTCATCGGTCCACCCCGCCCAGGACCGTCGACAGCCGCGGTCGCACCAGTGCGGCCACACCCGGGACGGGGCACCGCTCCAGGACCTCATCGGCGAACCCCGCCACGATCAGCCGTTCGGCGACCTCGGTCGGGACGCCACGGCTCTCCAGGTAGAAGCGCTGGTCGGCGTCGACCGGACCGACGGTGCTGGCGTGGGCACACCGGACGTCGTTGTGCTCGATCTCCAGGTTGGGCACCGACTCGGCCCAGGCCTCGTCGCTCAGGGTCATGATCCGGTTCGACTGCTCGGCGTTGGACCCCCGACCCTCAGGGTGGATCCGGATGAGACCGGTGTAGACCGCACGCGCCCGGTCGTCGACGGTGCCCTTGAACTCGAGCGACGAGCGCGTGTCCCGATCCAGATGGTCCTGGAAGGTCCGCAGGTCGTGCATCTGGTCACCCGCGCCGGCGTACAGCGCCGCGAGCGTCCCCGCCGCACCCCGCCCGGCCAGCCGGCAGTCCACCCGCAGCCGGGCGTACCGGCCACCGAGGGCCGCGGCCCAGCCGTCGTAGGTGCCGGACTGCTGGACGTCGGCGGCAACCTCGACGACGACGTCCTGGGCCGTGGACAGGTCCTGGACCAGGACGTGGCGGACGGTTGCGTCGCGGCCGACCGAGAACCTGGAGACGGGTACGACGAGCGCATCGACCTGACCGAGCGACCGGTGCACCTCGACCACGCCGGCGTGTGCGTCGTCGCCGAGCTCGACCTCGAGTCGCGGGGCCACGACGATGCCGTCGCTGGTCACGAGGTGCACCACCACGAACGGATCGGCCGGACGCGCTCCCCGGGGCACCTCCAACCGGACAGCGGCATCGGCCACCACGGCGTTGAGCTCACCGAAGACGTCGACCGCCGATGCTGCGGCCGCGTCCACGTCGGGCTGACGGCCGGACACCTGCACGCCTGTCGCCCCGGCCGACTCGTCGAGCTCGACCCGGACCACCACGCCGTCGACCAGCACGGCCACACCGGCGACGGCCCCGATCGCAGCGACGACCTCGGCAGCGGCGGCCTCGGCGGCGGACAGCGCCGACTCGTCGACCGGCCCGTCGGCCCGGCGCTGGAACCGGGACGGATCGATCCGCTCCACCCGGCTGTAGCGCCACTCCTCGGCATCGGTGCTCGGGAGTTGGCGACCGGCGAGGCGCTCGCCCAGGTGGGCGAACGGTCCGGACTCGACGGCGGTGCTCACGCCGACGAATTTACCCTACGCGAGTAGTGGATATTCAGTCGGAGCGGCCGGGACGCCGGAAGAACCGGCGCCAACCCGAGCGCTCGCGTTCCTGACTCACCTCGGCCACGATCCTGGGGCCGGCCGCATTGACGATGTCCTCGGCCTCGTCGAGCAGGGCGGCGATGGACTCGTCCTCGCCCAACCCGGCCGGCTCGGCCGGTGCCGGCGGGGTGACCAGCGTCCCGTGGGCCCAGTTCACGTCGGCGAGCCGCGGCTGGAACGCAGCACAGTCCTCGGGGCAGCGCCACGGCGCCTCGGGAGCCAGGTCCAGATCGCACTTCCGGACCGTGTCGCCGTTCGGGTACGACCGGCTCTCGAAGAACTTGCAGTTGTCCCGCATCGGCATGGCGACATTCTGCCCCGTCCCCACGGCGGTGCTGTTCGCGGGTGTTGGGTGGAATCGCCCAGCGTTCCGACCTCAACGGCGACCCCGCCGGTTCCGATCAGGAACACGTGATCTCCGCGCCCGCCGTCCCCCGCATCCTCCTCGACGCCGCCGACGTCCCGGTGGCGACGCTCGACCCGGACGGGGTCGTCACCACGCTCAACCCGGCGTTCTCCCGACTCTGCGGTCGGGCCCCGGCCGAGCTCGTCGGCGCCCACCTCACGAGCCTCGCCGATCGGATCGACCACCCCGTCGTGCTCGACGCCGTGATCGGGGTCCTCGGCCGGCACGGCGAACTGGAGCAGGTCGAGCTCCAGCTCGACTCGGTCACGGGGACCAGTCGCCGGGTGCGTCTCGTGCTCACGGGCGAGCTCGACCCTGCGGGACGGGTCACCTCGATCGTGGTCGTCGGTCGGGACCTCACCGCCGACCGCCGACACTCCGTGATCGACCACCCGCAGGCCGAGTCCGGGGCGTCGCTGGCGGCGACGCTCGAGCCGGTGCTCGACGCAGCCGGCCGGGACGCCCGGCTCCGGGGCCGGCCCGTCGCGCTCATCGAGCTCGACGTCGTGGACGCCGACCTGGTCGTCGAGCAGAACGGCCCGGCGCGGGCGCGTGCCGCCATGAACCTGCTGGTCGACCGCATGCGCCAGCAGCTCCGATCGCACGACACGGTGGTCCGGATGTCGTCGTCGTCGGTGGCGGTGGTCGCCACCGATCTGGGCGACGTCCAGGATGCCGCCGGCGTCTGCTACCGGCTCCTGTCCACGACCATGGAACCGGTGCTCGTTCAGGGCCACGCAGTCGCGCTGACGCTGGCGGCCGGGATCGCCGTCGACGACGGGACGTCTCCGCTCGAGCTCCTCACCACGACCGCCGCCGAACTGCTGGCCGACGCATCGGCCGACGGGGGTGGGTTCCGGGTGGTGGCACTCGGCCAGCTCGCCCAGGCCTGAGCCCGAGCAGGCCTGAAACCAAGCAGGCCTGAGCCCGAGCAGGCGGCTCAGCCGGCTCAGCCGACGCTGCCCTCCATCTGGAGCTCGATCAGCCGGCTCCACTCCACCGCGTACTCCATGGGCAGGGTGCGGGTGATCGGCTCGATGAACCCGTTCACCACCATGGACATGGCCCGCTCCTCGGTGAGCCCGCGACTCATGAGGTAGAAGAGCTGCTCGTCGGCGACCTTCGAGACGCTCGCCTCGTGGCCGATGACCGCGTCGCGAGACCCGACCTCCATGTAGGGGTAGGTGTCGGAGATCGAGTCCTCGTCCAGGATCAGCGCATCGCACTGCACGTGGCTGCGGCAGTCGCGGGCGTCCTCCTCGACCCGGACGAGTCCCCGGTACGAGGTCCGGCCACCGCCGGAGGAGATCGACTTCGACACCACCTTGGAGGTGGTCTCCGGAGCGGCGTGCACCATCTTGGC
>SXMI01000138.1 GCA_005777415.1 Actinomycetota bacterium
ATCCGCGCCGCCTGGTTCGCCGTGGCGTTCCCGGCTCTGACGATCAACTACTTCGGCCAGGGTGCGCTGCTGATCGAGGAGCCCGAGGCGATCTCGAGCCCGCTGTTCCTGATGGGACCGCAGTGGGCCCGCTGGCCGCTGGTCGTCATGGCCACGCTCGCGGCGATCATCGCCTCGCAGGCGCTGATCTCGGGGGCGTTCTCGCTGACCGTCCAGGCCATGCAGCTCGACTACCTACCCCGCCTGACGGTGCGACACACCTCGGCGCACCACATCGGCCAGGTGTACCTGCCGCTGATCAACGTGCTGCTGGCGATCGGCTGCATCGGCCTGGTCCTGGCGTTCCGGTCGTCCGCCGGACTGGCGGCGGCCTACGGGATCGCCGTGACCGCGACGATGGGCGTCACCACCCTGTTGTTCTACGCGCTCGTGCGCCAGCGATGGGGGTGGAGCACGGCGAAGGCGCTGGCGGTCTGCCTCCCGTTCGCCGTGCTCGATCTGGCGTTCTTCGGCGCCAACGTGTTCAAGATCCCGGCGGGCGGCTGGTTCCCGATCGTCGTGGCCATCGTCCTGATGGTCGCCATGACGACCTGGCGGACGGGCCGGCGGATCGTGAGCGAGCGGATCGCAGACCAGCAGGTGAGCATCGAGGACTTCATGCGGGGGCTCCCCGAGGACGTGGTGCGGGCGCCGGGCACCGCCGTGTTCATGTTCCGGGGTGACGGCACGGCGCCGCCCGCCCTGCGGACGAACACCCGCCACAACCGGGTGCTCCACGACCGGGTGATCCTGTTGTCGGTGCGGACGGACTCCGTCCCCTACGTCGGGGACGACCAGCGCTTCGAGCTGCGCGACTTCGGCCGGCGGATGCACCAGGTGACGATCCACCACGGCTTCATGGAGGAGCCGGACGTGCCCGGCTGGATCGAGGGGCTCGAGGTCGGTGGCGCACCGGTCGTGGTCGACGAGACCACGTTCTTCCTGGGTCGGGAGACGGTGATCCCCGCCGAGGTGGTGTCCATGGCGCCGTGGCGGGAGCGGCTGTTCGCCGTCATGCTGCGCACGGCGGCCTCCGCGTCGCGGTTCTTCCGCCTGCCGCCCGACCAGGTGGTCGAGGTCGGCTCCCAGGTCGAGATCTGACCCCACCACTCCGGATATAGGGGTCGCGCGCGACACCCGTCCCGCGCGCTGGAGCCGGAGAACCGGACCAGACGGCGCTGGAGCCGGAGAACCGGTTGGGACGGCTAGGAGCAGGTCACACCCGACGGGGGCGCCGACGGCGACCAGCCACCTGGGAACGTCGTGGTCGTCACCATGGGCGGTCCGGCCGGGGTCGCCCCGGGGGCGGCCTCCTGCGTCGTGGTGGTCGTCGTCCCGTCACCGTTGGACGGGTCGTCGATGTAGTTGAACTCCGGACCGAGCAGGATCCGGACCTGACCCGGCGCCAGGGCGGCATCCTCCACGAGCTCGGGTGCCGGACCCAGCCACGAGGCCACCAGGTCGCCCATCTGGCGGCCCCCGGGAGCGTGGGCGACCGTGGTCCGCTCCGGCTGCTCGGGGGCATCCGCGATCTCACCCAGCCCGAACCCGCCGCCGCTCAGCACCCAGCTGACTCGCCGCGCCTCGCCGGGGGTCCCGGTGCCGTTCAGGATCGTCACGGTGACGTCCCGTGGTCGGGCCGGCGGGATGGTCGTGGTGGTCACCACCGGGGTGGTCACCCCCCGGAAGACGTCGAGCATCGGCTGGGCCGCCGCGGCGTCCAGCAGCTCCACGGCCGCGCCCCCGCTGGTGGTGAAGGGCGTGACCGGGAGCGAGTAGGTCTGCATCTGCCCCGGGTCGAACTCGGCGAAGTGGCCGGCCAGCCCCAGCAGGTCGCGGACACCGAGCTGGTCGTCGATCGTCACGTTGTCCACCGCGGCGTCGACCAACCCCGTGACCTTGGTGACGCTCGACAGCCCGAGGGACCGCAGCTTGACCATGGCCGCACGGGTCAGCTCCTGCTGCCGGCGCATCCGGCCGATGTCGTGGCTCGGGTCGTCGATCCACTCGGTCCCGTCGCTCCACTCCAGGCGGCGGGAGCGGGCGAAGGCCAGTCCCTGGTATCCGTCGAGCACCCGACACCCGCTCGTGTCGACGGTGAGGCCCGAGTTGCGGTCGCGCACGGGCCGGTCGAAGTAGATCGGCACGCCGCCGATCGTGTTGATCAGGTCCTGGAACCCGGAGAAGTCGACCTCCACGTAGTGGTTGACGGGGATCTGGAGGTTCGCCTGGATCGTGTCGATGAGCGACTGGGTCGACGCCGAGAAGGCGGCGTTGATGCGATCCTGCTCACCACCGGGTGCGATCGGCACGTACAGGTCCCGGGGGATGGAGAGCATCGAGATCCGGTCCTGGGTCGGGTCGACCCGGACGATCGCCATGCTGTCGGAGCGACGACCGGGCGGTGATCCGTCGCCGGTGAACACCGCCGCGTTGGGGTCGTCCGCCGACAGGTCCTCGCGGCTGTCGGAGCCGATCACCAGGAAGTTCTGGGGCTCCTGGGGTGCGGAGGCCGCCAGGTCGAGCGTGGTCCGCTGCACCTGCTGGTAGTTCCACCATCCGTAGGCCGCGGCTCCGCCGGCGAGGAGCGCGACCACCAGGAGCACCACTCCCCCGACGACGGGCCATCGCCGCCGGCTCCGGGGGGCCGGTGCGCTGCGGCGGCGACGGACGACCGGCGCCACCTCGGGATCCTCACCGACCCGATCGGCACCGCCGTCGGCACGACCCTCAGCACCCACGGTGGCACCCTGCGTCGGGGATCCGGGAACTCACGGATCCCCACGGTAACCGGGCCGACGGGCCGGACACCGTCGCACGTGGCGGACGTCACCCGTGGTCAGGATCTCAGGACTGGGGCTTGGGCTCCCGGGGCAGGCCGAGCACCCGCTCGCCGACGAGGTTGCGCTGGATCTGCGAGGTCCCGCCCCAGATGGTCTCGGAGCGGGAGAAGAAGTACGACGACACCATGGGGCTGACCGGGTAGGCGTCGCGACCCTCGGCCCGCATGGTCGCCGGCCACGACCCCCGCTCGGGCCCGGTGGTGGAGAGCATCGACTCGGCCCCGAAGATGTCGAGCGCCAGTTGCATGGCCTCCTGGTGCATCTCGGACCAGTACATCTTGTTGGTCGCCCCCAGCGCCGCGACCGAGAACTTCTCGTTCGCACTCAGGAACGAGCCCTGCTCCTTGGACAGCGCGCTGGTCAGCGACCGGAGTCCGTTGATCCGGAGGATCTGGATCTTCGTGTGGTAGCGGGCCAGCCGCTGGCGGATGAGCGGGTCCTGGTCGAGGCCCCGCTCCCGGGCCGCCTCCACCATGAGCTTGTACTCCTCGGCGAACCGTCGGTAGCCCGTCGTCGCCGACATCCCGCGCTCGAAGGTCAGGGTGTCGTTGGCGACCTTCCACCCGTTGTTGAGTCCGCCGACGACGTTGTCGATCGGGCACCGGGCATCGGAGAAGAACACCTCGTTGAACTCGGCGGTGCCATCGGGCTGGACGATCCCGCGGACCTCGACGCCGGGCTGGTCCATCGGGACGAGGAGGTACGAGATCCCCGCCTGCTTCACGACCGCCGGATCGGTGCGGGCCAGCACGAAGCAGTAGTCAGCGAACTGGGCCTGGGTGGTCCAGACCTTCTGGCCGTTGACGACCCTCTCGTCGCCGTCCTGGACGGCGGTCGTGGCGAGCGAGGCCAGG
>SXMI01000139.1 GCA_005777415.1 Actinomycetota bacterium
CAGCCCAAGCACCGCGGGCTCACGGCGTTCGTCATGGACATGCGGGCTCCCGGTGTGGAGATCCGTCCCCTCCGCCAGATGACCGGGGGCGCCAGCTTCAACGAGGTGTTCCTGGACGAGGTCCGGGTCCCCGACACGCACCGCCTCGGCGAGGTGAACGGCGGCTGGACGGTCGCGCTCACCACCCTGATGACCGAGCGCGCCTCGATCGGCGCCGGTGGCGGCGGCGGGTCCGGCATGTTCTCACCCCGGCGCCTCCACGCCATGCTCGAGCACTTCGGCCTGGACCGCGACCCGGTCGTCCGGGACCAGGCGGCGCGGCTCTACAGCGACTTCACGGTCGCCAAGTGGAACAACCAGCGGGCGCTCGACAAGATCAAGGCTGGCGGCCTGCCCGGCCCCGAGCTGTCGACCGCCAAGCTGGCGTTGACGAACAACCTCAAGGCCTACAGCGAGTGGGTCGCCAGCGTGCTGGGCCCGCGGATCCTGGCCGACACGGGCGAGTGGGGGACGTTCGCCTACTCCAAGCTGCTCACCGGGGTCCCCGGCATGCGCGTCGCCGGCGGCACCGACGAGATCATGAAGAACATCGTCGCCGAGCGGGTGCTCGGCCTGCCCAAGGACCCGGGGATCGACTCCAAGGCCCCGTTCAACGAGCTCCTCGTCAACAGCGAGCGGGACTGAGCCGGCGGTCGCCGCTCAGCGCGGCAGCAAGCTGAGCTGACGCTCCCGCACGTCCGCAGGCACCGCCCACGGCAACTGCTCGACGAACGACCACGACCTCCGGTGGATGGCGGTGGTGCCGTACCCGGCGAGCGCCATCCGGTGCCGCGGGCTCGGGTAGCCCTTGTTCCGGTCGAAGTCGAACGCTGGGTAGCACTCGGCGTCGGCGCGCATGATCCGGTCCCGTCGGACCTTCGCCAGGATGCTCGCCGTCGCGATCGACCGACAGGTCGCGTCGCCGCGCACCACGTTGACGGCCCGACCGTCGCCGATGAAGTCCCACGGCCCGTCCACCAGGACCCGGTCGACCGCCACCCCCAACCCGGCGAGTGCTCGCCGGGCGGCCAGGCGCATCGCGTCCGACATCCCCAGTTCGTCGCACTCGGCGGGCGACGCATGACCGACCGCCGAGGCCTCGCACCACTCGACGATCCGGTCGAAGAGGTCCTCCCGACGGGCCTCGCTCAGCTGCTTGGAGTCACGGATCCCGTTCACCCGGCGGTCCCGCGGGAGCACGACGGCACCGATCGTGAGCGGCCCGGCCCAGGCACCCCGGCCGACCTCGTCCAGCCCGGCCACGACCTCGAACCCCGACCGCCACAACGACCGCTCGTGCGCCAGTCCGGGAGCGACGCCTGAGGCCACGACTGCGACCGTAGCGGCCACGGTGAGCGCGGGGCTCGGACCCGACCGACCAGAAGTACCACTCAACGCGTTCGCTCGAACGTGAACCGTGGGAAAATTCTGGCGAACAGCCTCGTGGTCGCGTACACATGTCCTCGTCGGGCGGCCAGAGTGGGCGCACCACCGGCAGATTCGACCGAGGAGGTTCACGTGCGGCTCGGAGCGGGGAACAGGACGACGACGAGCGCCCGGCCCCTCGAACCGGCGTGGCCCTCCACCGACGACACCCCCTCGATCGACACCACCGCGCTCGCCGTCGGGAGCCTCGTCGACGTCCGCAACCGCTTCGACGACACCTGGTCCCCCGGGTTCGCCCTCACGGAGCTGGGCGCCGACAACTGCAAGGTCCGACGGGTCACCGATGATGCGCCCCTCCCCGTCTGGTTCGCCCTCGAGGACGTCCGCGTCACCCGCCCCTGACCGGGCGACCCACGGCGGCCGGCCGCAACTCGACCGGACGGTTCGACCGGACAGCTCGACCGGACGGCTCGACCGGGCGGCCCACGTAGACTCCCGGCCGTGACCGACCCCGCCGCCCCCCTCGACCCCGGCGAGGCCGATCTCCTCCTCGCTTCGACCATCACCACCGACGACGGCCGCCAGGACCCCTACCCGGCCTACTCGCGGCTCCGCACCGGAAGTGGTCGCTGGAGGAGTGCGTTCGGAGCCCAGTGCCTCGCCGGGTACGACGACTGCCTGGCGGCGCTCAGGAACCCGGCCCTCGGACGGCCGGAGCACGACATGGACCTGCCCGACGGCATCAGCGGCCGGGAGCGGCAGACGCGTGAGGACACCCTCACCATGCTGTTCCTGAACCCGCCCGACCACACCCGGATCCGCGGCCTGGTCAGCCGTGCGTTCACCCCCCGGCGGGTCGAGGAGCTCCGGCCCGAGATCGAGGCCCTGCTCGCCCCGATCGTCGAGCGCCTCGCCGAGCAGGGCGGCGGCGAGATCATGGCCGAGCTCGCCATCCCGTTCCCCGTGGCGGTCATCAGCGAGCTCCTCGGCGTCCCCCGTGAGGGCAACGAGCACATCCAGCCGCTCGTCCGGGCCATCACCGCCTTCATCGACCCGGCGGCCACCGACGAGGCCCTCGCCGAGGGCGCGGTCGCCGGCATGGAGCTCGGCGTCTACTTCACCGAGCTCGTCGAGGAGAAGCGGCGCCGGCCCGACGACCGGCTCCTGTCGGCCCTGATCGAGGTCGAGGAGTCAGGTGACCGGCTCTCCACCGACGAGCTGCTCGCCAACACCCTCCTGTTGTACGCCGCCGGATTCGAGACGACGTCCAACCTCATCGGCAACGGCCTGCGGCTGTTCATCGAACATCCGGAGCAGTGGCGGCTCCTCGGCGACGACCGGACCCTCCTGGGTCCGGCCATGTGGGAGATCCTCCGGGCCGACTCGCCCGTGCAGCTCAACAACCGCGTCGTGCTCGACCGGGTCGAGCTCTTCGGCGAGACCTGGACCCGGGGCGACTCGTTCGTGATCCTCCAGGGCTCGGGGAACCACGACGAGGGGACCTACCAGGACCCCGAGCGCTTCGACATCACGCGGTTCGTCGCCGACGCCCCGCCGCCGCTCAGCTTCGGGTTCGGCGCGCACCACTGCCTGGGGGCCCATCTGGCCCGGGCCGAGGGCGAGCTCGCGTTCGGGGCGCTCCGCGACCGGTTCGACGAGTTCCACGTGGACGACCCCGACGGGCTCGGTCTCCCCCGGTACCGACCGAGCTTCACCCTGCGGGGCCTCGAGACGCTCCCCGTCCTCGCCGTGCCCGGCTGAGTTGAACCAGCGCAGCTGCGTCGAACCAGCTCAGCTGAACGACACGCCCGCGTCGCCTGCGGCGTCGACGGACTGCGAACCGAGCAGGGCCTCGCCGGACCAGCCGAGCCCCACGAACCCCGGATCCAGACCCGGCACCCGGACCGTCGGGGCCGGTTCCTCGCCCAGCCCATCGGCCGGCTCGATCTCCCAGAGCAGCGCCGGTCGCTCACCGTGCCAGCGCAGCGACCACGACAGCTCGCCCCAGGCGCAGCGGAGTCGGCGCACGTCCATGGCCGCACCCAGCCACGACGGCGGGACCGATGCCAGCACCTCGACCCCGGTGGAGGTGTCACGTCCCGCCAGATCGAGCACCGTGCACAGACGGTCCGCCAGACCGGCCACGTCCCCGCCCGGGAGCCCCTCCTCGGCAGCGGGCCAGGGATCGACCGGCCCCGTCGCCACGGCGACCGCGTCCGCGGCCACCTGACCCGCCACGGCGACCGCGTCCGCGGCCACCTGACCCGCCACGGCGACCGCGTCCGCGGCCACCTGACCCGCCACGGCGACCGCGTCCGCGGCCACCTGACCCGCCACGGCGACCGC
>SXMI01000140.1 GCA_005777415.1 Actinomycetota bacterium
ACTCGAGCAGGTGGACCGGCGCACCCGAGGCCAGTTCGCCGAGGGGGACGACCGGGCACACCTCCGGCACGTCGAAGGTGGCGTAGGCCTCGGCAACGATCCGCTCGTAGACGGCCCGGTCAAGGTCGCCCGACACGAACGGCCACGTCACCTCCACCGCCACCCGGTGGAACGGCAGGCCGCGGAGGTCCTCGGGCGACGGCAGCACGGGCCACTCGACCGGCACGTAGAGACCCCCGTCCGGAGCCAGCCCGGCGAGGAGCACGTCGGCGAACCCCAGCTCGGGCGACGCCCCGCGGGTTGAGACGTACCGCACGGCTCAGCCGGCGCCGAGGACCCGGAGCACCGAGTCCACCGACCGGACCTCGTCCAGCCCCCGGAACTCGTCGAGGGTCGCCAGGACGTCCGCCTCGCGGGCCACGTGGGTGATGAACACCAGCCGGGCCGTGGGCTCGCCGTCACCCGCCGAGTCCGGGGACTCCAGCTGCTCCATCGACCGGATCGACACGCCGTGCGCGCCGAACACCCCCGCCACGTTCGCGAGCACGCCGGGGCGGTCCAGCACCTCCACCGCCAGGTAGAACGCCGAGCTGAGCTCCGACTGCGGACGGAACGTGGCCGGACCGAACGATCCGAGCGAGGCATGGGTGCCCTTGACCAGGTTCACCGCCGCGTCGATCACGTCGCCGAGGACCGCCGAGCCCGTCGGCATGCCCCCGGCGCCGCGCCCGTAGAACATGAGGTCCCCGACCGCTGCGCCCTCGACGAACACGGCGTTGAAGCTGTCGCGCACCGCCGCCAGCGGATGGGCGTCGGGCACCATGGCCGGGTGAACCCGGACGGCCACGGAGCCGTCGTCGAAGCGCTCGGCGACGGCGAGCAGCTTGAGCTGGTAGCCGAGGCGGCCGGCGGTGGCGATGTCCTCGGCGCTGATCCGTGAGATGCCCTCGTGGTGGACGTCGGCCGCGGCGACGCCGACGCCGACGGCGATGGTGGCGATGATCGCCGCCTTGGACCCGGCGTCGAACCCCTCCACGTCGGCGGTCGGATCGGCCTCGGCGTACCCGAGGGCCTGGGCCTCGGCGAGCGCCTCGTCGTACCCCCAGCCCTCCTCGGTCATCTTCGTGAGGATGTAGTTGGTCGTCCCGTTGATGATCCCGATGACCCGGAGCACGTCCTCGCCGACGAGCGACTCGCGCAGCGGCCGGACCAGCGGGATGCCGCTGGCGACGGCGGCCTCGAACAACAGGTCGACACCGCAGCGGTCGGCCAGCTCGAACAGCTCGGCGCCGTGGGCGGCGAGCAGCTCCTTGTTCGCGCTCACGACCGGCCGGCCGGCCTGCAGCGCCGCGGTGATCAACCCGAGTGCCGGATCGGTCCCCCCGACGACCTCGACGACCAGGTCGACGTCGTCGGCGGTCACCACCGAGGCCGCGTCGTCGGTGAGCACCGACGGCTCCAGCGGCAGGTCACGGTCACGGGCGGGGTCGCGCACGGCGACCCGGGTCACCTCGAGCCGCACGCCGGTCCGCGCCGCGATGTCCTCGCCCCGTTCGGCGATCAGGCGGACGAGCGACCCGCCCACCGTCCCGCAGCCCAGCAGGCCCAGTCGGACCGGCCGCGGACCGCCGCTCGGCTCGGTTCCGGAAACGCTCGACGACGGCGGGGGTGGAGGCACCCGGACACGCTACCGGTGGTCGGGGCGGGTGGTGAACCGGCGCCGGTGTCAGCCGAGATCGGTGGCGAGGAGGTCATCGACGGTCTCGCGACGGACGACCTCCCGGGCCCGGCCGTCCCGGACGAAGACGACGGGCGGACGCAGCACCTTGTTGTAGTTGGACCCCATGGAGTGCCCGTAGGCGCCGGTGACCGGGGTCGCGACCACATCGCCCACCGACAGGTCGGCGGGAACCGCACCCTCCCGCACCAGCAGGTCCCCCGACTCGCAGTGCTTGCCCACCAGCCGGATCGGCAGGTCGCGGCGGGACGACGCCGCCCGGGGCAGGAAGGTCTCGTACCCGCTCCCGTAGAGCACCGGCCGGGGGTTGTCGCTCATCCCGCCGTCGACCGCCACGTAGGTGCGCACGCCGGGGATGAACTTGACGGTGCCCACGGTGTAGAGGGTGATCGCCGCCGAGGCCACGATCGCCCGGCCCGGCTCGGCCGAGATCGCCGACCGGATGCCCTCCTCCCGGCAGGTGGCCAGCACCGACTCGCCCCAGGACCGCAGGTCCGGTGCCTGCTCCCCCGCCACGTAGGCCACGCCGAGCCCGCCGCCGACGACGAACTCGGGCAGGTCGGCATCGCGGACGAACGGGGCGACGGCCCGCAGCCCGTCGGCGAAGTTGTCGACGCTGAAGACCTGGGAGCCGATGTGGAGGTGCACGCCGACCAGGTCGACGGCCGCCGAGGCCGCTGCGCGGGCGAGGGCGGCCTCGGCCTGACCCGTGGTCAGGGGGAACCCGAACTTCGAGTCGAGCACCCCGGTCTGGACGTGCTCGTGCGTGTGGACCTCGATCCCGGGGTTGACCCGGATCAGCACCTGCGGTCGGCGTCCGCCGGCGGCGACGAGCGCCTCGATGCGGTCGAGCTCGTCGGTCGAGTCGACGACGATCCGGCCGACCCCGGCGGTCAGGGCCAGGGCCAGCTCCTCGCTGGACTTGTTGTTCCCGTGGAGCACCACCCGGTCGGCGGGGACGCCGGCGGCGAGGACGACCGACAGCTCGCCGCCCGTGGCCACGTCGAGCCGCATGCCCTCCTCGTGGGCGAGCCGCGCCATGGCCCGGCACAGGAACGCCTTCGTGGCGTACACCGCGCCGTCCGGGCCGAACACGTCCACCGCCGCCGCGCCGCGGGAACGGAGGTGGGCCTCGTCGTAGACGAACAGCGGGGTGCCGAACTCCTCGGCCAGCTCCAGCACGTCGCAGCCGCCGAGGTGGAGACGTCCGTGCTCGTCGACGTCGGCCGTGTCGGGGAGCAGCGACCGGTCGAGCGGATCCGAGGGTCGGCCGCCCTGCTCGGTCACATCTGCTCCGGCGCGGACGCCCCGAGCAGACCGAGCCCGGAGCGCAGCCCGGCCCCGGCGGCCTCCGCCAGCCACCACCGGGCCTGACGCAGGTCCTCGGGCGTGTCCGGATGGAGCACGGGGCAGTCGTGGTAGAAGCCGTGCACCGCAGCGGCGAGCTCCCGGACCCAGGTCGTCACCTTGTGGGGGGCCCGCTCCCGGGCCGCCAGCAGGACGACCTCTCCGAACGACTCGAGGCACCGGAGCACCTCGAGCTCGCGATCGTGCACCAGGACCGAGAGGTCGCAGGACTCGAGCGGCTCCCGTTGCAGCCCGCGCTCGGCGCCCACCCGGTCGATCGAGCGGAGCCGGGCGTTGGCCATCTGGACGTAGAACACCGGGTTCTCGACCGACTCGGCCGCCACCAGGTCCAGGTCCACGGTCTGCGGCGAGTCGACCGACTGCAGCAGGTAGGTGAGGCGCACGGCATCGGCACCCACCTCGGTGATCAGGTCCCGCAGCGTGATCAGGTCGCCGGAGCGCTTGGAGATCCGCACCTCCTCGCCGCCCCGCTCGAGGCGGACGAGCTGGGTGATCACGACCTCGAACGCGGCCGGGTCGTGGCCGAGCGACTCGATCGCCGCCCGCATCCGCGGCACGTAGCCGTGGTGGTCGGCACCCCAGACGTCGACGAGCAGGTCGTAGCCCCGGGCGAACTTGTCGCGGTGGTAGGCGATGTCCGGGAGCAGGTAGGTGACCTCGCCGTCGGACTTGACGAGCACCCGGTCCTTGTCGTCGCCGAACTGCGTGGACCGCAACCAGGTCGCACCGTCGGCGTCGTAGGCGACCCCCCGGTCACGGAGGTCCTGCAACGTGGTGTCGACGGCGCCCGACTGGACCATCCGTCGCTCCGAGAACCAGTCGTCGAAGCGCACGCCGAGCTGCTCGAGCACCTCGCGCTGGTCGAGCAGCGCCCGGGCCTCGCCCCAGGTCAGCGGGTCGGCACCATCCGGCATCTCGGCCGCCCACTCGGTGATGTACTCCCCGTGGTACCCGTCCTCCGGTGGTTCCTCGCCGGCGGCCCGTGCGGCCAGCGAGGCGGCGAACACCTGCATCTGGACGCCCCGGTCGTTGACGTAGAACTCCTCGTCGACCTCGTGGCCGACGGCCCGCAGGATCCGGGCCAGGCTGTCGCCGTAGACCGCGCCCCGGGCGTGACCGGCGTGGACCGGACCGGTCGGGTTGGCCGAGACGTACTCCACGAGGACCCGGTGGCCGCGTCCGACCTCGCTCGTCCCCCACCGGTCGCCGGCGGCGACGACGTCACGGAGCACCTGGTGGAGCCACCCGGCGTCGAGGCGGAAGTTGACGAAGCCGGGGCCGGCGACCTCGATCGCATCCACGAAGTGGGGCGGATCGATGCGGAGCTGCTCGGCGAGCTGCTCGGCGAGCTCCCGCGGCGGCCGACCGGCGGCCTTGGCCGAGGCCAGGGCGACGTTGGTCGAGAAGTCGCCGTGCTCGCGGCGGGCCGGGCGCTCGAGTTGGACCTCGTCCGGCGGTGGCACCCCCAGCGCCTCCAGGGCGTCCCGGAGCGCAGGGATCAGCACGTCTCGCATGGGTCGGCGATCGTACCGTGGGTGCTGCGGGCGACCGGCATCCGTTCCGGGCTGCGGTCCGCCGCGGGGTCGCGCGCTAGGGTCGGCCTCCGCCACCCCGGCCAACGGGGTCGCTGCCCTCGTAGCTCAGGGGATAGAGCATCGGCCTCCGGAGCCGTGTGCGCAGGTTCGAATCCTGCCGAGGGCACCAACCGCCGCCGGACCGGACCGTCCGGCTGACGACCGGCTTCGCCGGGGCGGATCCACCGGACTAGCGTCCCATGTCGGATGACCACGTCCGAACGGCCCGCACCCCCCACCACCGATGCCGAGCACGGCGACGACCCGCACGGCGGGGGCCATGGCGCGTCGAAGGCGGGTGTCGCCGCCCTGTCGCTCGCCGCCCTCGGCATCGTCTTCGGAGACATCGGCACCAGCCCGCTGTACGCGTTCCGGGAGACCTTCGAGCACCACTCCATCCCCGTCGACGAACCGAACGTCCTGGGCGTCTGCTCGCTGATCCTCTGGTCGCTCGTCCTGGTCGTGTCGGTCAAGTACGTGGTGTTCATCCTCCGGGCCGACAACCGGGGTGAGGGCGGGATCCTGGCGCTGACCTCGCTCGTCGTCGGCGGCGACACGAGCCCCCGGATCGGACGACGGCTCCTGGCCCTCCTGTTCTTCGGCCTCTTCGGCATGGCGCTGCTCTACGGCGACGGCGTCATCACCCCCGCCATCTCGGTCCTCTCGGCGACGGAGGGCCTGAAGGTGGCGGCCCCGGCGTTGTCGTCGTGGGTGCTGCCGCTGGCGGTCGTGATACTCATCGGCCTGTTCGCGATCCAGAAGCGGGGCACGGGCGCAGTGGGGGCACTGTTCGGCCCGGTGATGGTCGTCTGGTTCTCGGTCCTGGCGGTGCTCGGCGCCATCCGGATCGCCGGCAGCCCCGAGGTGCTCCGGGCCGTCAACCCGCTGTATGCGTTCGAGTACCTCACGAGCAACGGGTTCGACGCGTTCCTGTCGATGGGCTCGGTGTTCCTGGTGGTGACCGGCGG
>SXMI01000020.1 GCA_005777415.1 Actinomycetota bacterium
CGGCGACATCACCGGAGCCGGGAGCGGCGGCGGCGAGAGCCCCGGCGCCGGGATCGGCGGCGGCGACAGCACCGGCGCCGGGATCGGCGGCGGCGACAGCACCGGCGCCGGGATCGGCGGCGGCGACAACACCACCCCGTCGGCGGCGCCGCGGGCGTACAGCGAGCGACGGGCTGCGCCGCCGTCGCCGGCGTGCGCACCTGCACCGATGGTCACGACCGGGGTCAGGGTGGACGGGTCGACACCGGGCGGGACGTAGAGGTCGACCGGGGCCAGACCGCCAAACGCCATCGGCACCGACGCGGCCACCGGAACCGGGATCGGCGGCGGCACCGACGCGGCCACCGGCACCGGGATCGGCACCGGCACGACTGCGGGAACCGGCACCGGCACGACCGTCGTCGGGACCGTGGTCCGCCGGCGGCGCCGACGGCGCAGTTCGAGGTCGCCCGTGTCGCTCACGGCCACCAGCGGCGGCACCCGGCTCGCCCACCGCGCCGGCAGCACCGCGGCGAGGACGCCGACCACCACGGCCAGGAGCGCCACTGCAGCCACGGCGGGCACCGGCACCACGAACACGTCCAGGCCCAGCGGAGCCAGCGGGAGGAGGGCCACCCGGCTGAGCACCAGCCCGAGGACCAGACCCACCAGGGCACCCACCACGGCGAGGGCCACGCCCTCCAACAGGATCATCCGGTGCACCTGCGGCCGGGTGGCGCCCGTGGCCCGGAGGAGGCCGAACTCCCGGCGGCGCTCCCCGACCGAGAGCAACAGGGTGTTGACCACGCCGACGAGCGCCTGCAGCAGGGTGAACAACAGCATCCACTGGATGACCCGCTGGAACCCGCGGAGCAGGTCCGAGCGCTGGTCCACGAACTCCTCGGGCTGCAGGACCCCCTCGATCCCGTACTTCGCGGCGAGCGCGGCGACGGCGTCGGCCGCAGCGGGGTCGTCGGGGTCGAGCGCCACGAGCGCCGCCAGGTCCGGTGTCGCGGGGACCTGCCGCAGGACGACCGACCGGTCGACGACGCCGTCGCCGATCAGGGCGCCACCCCCTCGGAAGATCCCGGCGACATCGAGGAACTCGGTGCCGCCGCTGGTGAACACCACCGGTACGGACTCGCCGACGGTCACGCCGGCGGCCGTGGCCGCCTGCTCGGAGAGGAGGATCGAGTCCGACTGGAGTCGGGTCGGTGCCGGGCCGACGAAGTCGAACCCGACGACCTCGAGCGCCGCGTCGGCGTCCAGACCGGTGGCGCGGATGGGGGTGGAGCCGAGCGTGCCGCGGGCGAGCTGCCAGCCGGTCGCCGCATCGACCCCGGGCGTGTCCTTCAGTTCGACCAGCAGATCGGCGGGCAGGCCCCCGCGGGTGAACGTCCCCGAGTCGACCACCAGGTCGGCCTGCACGGTCCGTTCGACCTCGGCCTCGAGCGAGGCCACGAACGAGGTGAGGCAGACCGCCAACCCGACGATCACCGCCGTGGCGATCGCCAACGCACCCGTGGTCGCCGCGGTCCGGGTCCGGCTGCGCCGGACGTCACGACTGGCGATGCGTCGGAGCGCGGCCGGTGGAACCGGCAGGATCCGCACGCCCCCCGAGACGATCGCGGCGAGCGCCATCGGGGTGAGGCCGACGAGGAAGACGACGGCGGCGGCCACGGCCCCGGCGGTGAGCGCGACCGCGGTCGACCGACCCTGGAGCAGGACCACGGTGACGGCACCGCCGGCGAGCAGCGCCGCGATGGCGGCTGTCCGCAGGGTCCCGGTGGTGGAGGGACGGGGGCCGCTCGCGGCGTCGTCGACGGCCTCGATGGGTGGGACCCGACAGACCCGGAGCGCCGGCACCACCGCCGCGGCGACGGTGGCCACGACCCCGATGAGCACCGCCCAGCCCAGCGCCGGCCACGACACGAGCGACCCGGCCACCGGGATGGGGCTCCCCAGCGCCGCCAGGACCGCCTCGATCCCCCGGCCGACCAGCAGGCCGAGCGGTGCACCGAGGAGCGAGGCGACCAGTGCCAGCAGGGCCGCCTCGATGAGTGCGGCGAACAGCAGCTGCCGGGGCTTCGCCCCGACGAGCCGGAACGAGGCGAAGGTGCGACGACGCTCGGCGTAGAGCAGTGCGAGCGAGTTCGCGACCGTCACCATGCCGACGAGCAGCGCCAGCGCCGCGAACCCGATCAGCAGGCTGCGGACCAGGGCGAAGCTCCGGGTCAGTCCGTCCTGACGGTCCGAGGCGGCCGTGACGGCATCGACGACCACGACACCCGACGGCAGCTGTGTGCTGATGGCCTGCTGGACCGCCGCCACGTCGGCGCCGTCGTCGACGGTGACGCCGACCCAGTTGTCGTCGAACGGCCGGTCGAAGAGCTCCCGCGCCTCGGCGGTGGAGAAGAGCGCCAGGCTCGCGCCGGGAGGGAGCCCGCCCTGCCCCTGGGCGACGATGCCGGTGACCCGGTACGACGCCACCCGGGTGCGGCCGGCCACCGACACCTCGTCGCCGATGCCGAGGCCGCCGACCTGTGCGGTGCGCTCGTCGAGCACGACGTCGGACGAGCCGGTCGGGGCGACCCCGGCCAGCAGGTCGTAGGGCGGGACCGGAGCACCCGCCGGCCAGTTCGCCCCGAGCGGTTGCTCGGAGAGCCCGGGGGCCACCACGGGCCGGCCGTCGGAGCCGAGCACCACGGCGACGTCCTCGATGCGTGGGGTGACCGCCCGCACGCCCGGCACGCTCCGCACCGTGTCGGCCACCGACGAGGGGACGAGGCGGCGGACCTGTTCGAGCGAGGACTCGTAGGCGACCTCACCCTCGACGACGAGATCCTCGGCTCCGACACCGGTCGAGGCCAGGTTCGACAGCCCTTCGCCCACCCGGTCCAGCAGCGTGAGCGCCCCGGCCAGATAGCCCACGCCGAGGGCGATGGCGATGGTTGCGAGCGCCAGTCGACGACGCTGCCTGAGCAACGCCGCCACCATCCGCCGAGTGCCCCGCCCCGGCCGCCCCGCTGGTCCGCCGGCCACGACTCCACGGTACGCCAGCGTCGTTCGCACGGGAAAGGTGAATCCCCCAGTGCCGCTCAGGTGGTGGCCGCGCTCAGGTGGTGGCGAGGTCGAAGACGGTCTCCACGTCCTCGGCCACGAGCACCGAGGTCAGCTCCCCGCCGTCCACGACCACGGCCCACCAGTGACTCCCCCGGCCGAGCCGGTCCGCCACCTCCGCCACCGTCTCGCCGGGCCGGACCCGGGGCAGGCCCACCAGGGGCATGGACAGTGAGCGCACGGGGACGACCGAGCGCTGGGCGGGCGGGATCCGGGCGATCGACTCGCGGGGCAGGACGGCGCTGACGTCCCCGCTGGCGTCGACGAGCGGGACGAACGGCGCCCAGGGAGAGGCCTCGAGGGTCCGCTCGAGCTCGGCCACCGTCGAGGCCGGCCCGAGTGCGGGCGGCAGCGGTCGGGCGATCACGGCGATCGACTCGTCGAGCAGTTCCGGCCGGGGCTGGGCCGCCGACCACTCCATGCGGGCGGCGAAGAACAGGAAGGCGCCGAGCGCCACCGTCCAGAGACCCGTCCACCAGGAGACCCGCAACCACGCGTACACGCCGGCCCCCACCAGCCCGGCGGCCAGCAACTGGCCGATCATCGACGCCAGCCGGGTGGCCGGCGTCTTGTGGCCCCGGCGCCGCCAGAGGACGGCGCGGAGCATCCGACCTCCGTCGAGCGGGAAGGCCGGCAGCAGGTTGGACACGGCGAGGACCACGTTGATGGCCACCAACCACACGAGCAGGCCGTAGAGGACCCGGTTGCCGCCGACGGCGTCCACGCCCCGGGCGGCCGCGAACGCCACGGCGGCGACGAGCCCGCTGGCCAGCGGGCCGGCTGCCGCGATCCTCCACTCTGCGCCCGGGTCGTCGGCGTCACCCTCGAGCTTGGCCACCCCACCGAAGAGCCACAGCGTGATCTCCACCACCCGCACATCGTTACGCTGGGCCACGTAGCTGTGGCCGAGCTCGTGAACCACGAGCGACACCAGGAACGCCACGACGCCGATCGCGCCGGCGAACCAGTACGCGCTCGTTGGGTGGGACGGCGCCACGTTCGGTAGCGACACGAACGCCAGGCTCCAGAACAACAGGACCGCCACACCGATCACACCCCAGTTGATGCCGATCGGCACGCCGAGCAGTCGGCCGAGCGTCAGGTGGGTCCGCACCGCCGGAGCGTACCGCCGGCCCGTTTGCCCCGGCCCGCACCCCGCCGCTCAACTGTGCGATCGTGCAGGACGACACCGGCCCGACCGAGCACCTGCGCGTGCTGGATCCCGATGATCCGCTCGTGGCGGAGCTCGGCGCCATCGAGCCCGTGAACCCCCCGACCGGGCGGGAGGACCTGGAGCGCCGCGTCGCGGCGGATCGCCGGGTTCTGGTGCTCGAGGCCGACCACCAGCCCGCCGTGGCGCTCTGGGTGGCCCTGACCCGCGGGATCCCCGACCGCCTCGACGAGGTGCTGTCCCCCGCTGCGCCGATCCTCGACCCGGCCACGGCCGACACGGCGGTGTTCCACTCCATCTGGAACGTCGACGGTGGGCCCGCCGGCCGCGGTGCTGCGAGCCGCCTCGTCGACCTGGCCCTGGAGGAGCTCGCCCGGACGCTCCCCCGGGTGACGACCGCGACGACCATGTCGCCGGTGCCGGGCCTGCGGGACTGGCTCGGCGCTCGCGACGTCGAGGAGCCACCAACCGACGATGCACTGGTCCGACTCGCCGCCGAGTACCTCCGGTCCCGGCGACCGGACGGCGCCGTGCTGGACCCCGTGGCGAGGTTCCACCTGGGCAACGGGGCACGCCTGTGGCGGGTGCTCCCCGGGGCCGACCGTTCGGCCCGGGGGCTCGAGCGGGCGTTCGGGGTCATGGCCAACTACCGGTACGCGCCCGAGGACCGCGCCGCCAACCGGGCCGAGCTGTCGAGGGGAGTGACCCCACTCGGGCCGGAGGTCCCGACCTAGGCTGCAGTGGACCGTATGACCGACACGACGCCCTCCGCAGGGCCGACCTCGGAGCAGCCGCCCGTCTGGACCGCGTCCACCGACTCGATCCCGCCGGTGGAGGTGCTCGGCCGACTCGGCGACCTCACCCTGCTCGTCGACCCGTCGGGGCTCGTCGCCGGGCTGAACGACACGGCCGGCTCGCTGCTCGGCCTCCCGGCCGATGCCATCCTGGGGACGTCGGCCCTCGAACTGGTGCACCCCGAGGACCTGGATGCGGCCGCGGAGCTGCTGGCCAGGTTCGGCGACGGCAACGAGATGGCCCGGCCGTCGATCCGCCTGCGCGGCGCCACAGGCCCGACCCTGGCCGTGGAACTGGTCGCCCGGCGCATCGAGCGGCCCGACGGCATGTGGATCCTGTTCAGCGGCCGGATCGAACCCCTGCTGAACACCGACGACATGATCGACGGGGTCGGCGTCGGCGTCGTCCTCTGTGACAGCGCCGGCGTGATCACCGAGTCGAACCGGACCGCGGCGCGCCTGCTCGGGGACCACACCGGTGTGCTGAGCGGATCGATCCGATCCCTCTCGGCGCGGTTCACTGATGCGGTGGCGGTACCGCTCGCCGAGGCGCTCGACACCCTGGCCCCGGTCCACCGACGCCTCGGGCTGCGGGCCGCCGACGGCAGCGAGCGGATCGTGGACGTCGAGGCCCGGCCGGTGCGCATGCGCTACTCGGGGGCCTCGGCCGCCATGATGACGCTCCGCGACGTCACCGACGAGCACCACGCCCAGTTGGCCCTGCTCCAGCGGGCGACCACCGACGACCTGACCGGGGCAGCGAGTCGGTCCTCGTTCATGCACCGGGTGGACACCGCCATCCGGGCGCCGGAGCGGACCGGTGTGGGCCTGTTGTTCTGCGACCTGGACCGCTTCAAGTCCATCAACGAGCGCTTCGGCCACGGCGAGGCGGACCGACTGCTCACGGCCTTCGCGCGCGGTCTGGTCGAGGCGTGCCCGTCGCCGATCAGCATCGGGCGGCTCGGCGGCGACGAGTTCGCCGTCGCGATCCACGCCCCGTCATCGGACGACCTGACCGACCACGCCGAGGCGATCCGTGAGGCGGCGCGCTCCGCCGGGCTCGAGACGCTCCACCTGACGACGACGGTCAGCGTGGGCACGAGCTGGAGCGGCCCGGTCCCCGACCACGACGGTCCGGCCCCGACGGCCGCATCGATGATCGAGGAGGCCGACGAGGCGCTCCGCCGGGCCAAGCGGACGGGGCGGGATCGGACGGCCTTCTTCGATGCCACGATGCGCAGCGCGCGGGCGCAGCAGACGGCCATGGCCGCCTCGGTCCGGGAGCACCTCGAGGCGGACCGGGTGGAGATCGCCGTGCAGCCCGTCGTCGACCCACGAACCGGTCGGGTGTCCGGCGGCGAGGCGCTCGCCCGGATCCGCAACGCCGACGGCGAGCTGGTCCCGGCCGCCGAGTGGGTGGACGCCGCCGCCCGGACCGGGCAGCTCGCGGCGGTCGACGCCCGGGTCGTGGAGCACGCCGCCCGACTCGTCGCCGACCTCCACGAACGGCACCGGGCGTCGGGGGGTGGCGACGAGAGCCTCCCGGTGATCGGGGTGAACCTCTCGGACGGATCGCTGGCCCGGGCCGACCTGGACGACTGGCTCGTGGAGGTGTTCGGAACCTACGCCGCGCCGCTCGACCACCTGGTGATCGAGATCCCCGAGACCGTCTTCCCGGTGATCCGTGATCGCTCCGCCGAGGCGCTCAGGCGACTCACGTCGAAGGGGGTCTGGGTGGCGATCGACGACTTCGGGGTGGGCTACGCATCGTTGGCCGAGGTGAGGGACCTGCCCATTGACACCCTCAAGATCGACCGGTCGTTCGTGGTGGCAGCTCCCGGGAGCACCCACGAGGCGATCCTGCGGGCCTCGCTCGAGATGGCCAGGGCGCTGGACTGCCGGTCGGTCGCCGAGGGGGTGGAGACCGCCGCCCAGCTCGAGCTGCTCATCGACCTCGACGTCGACTACGTCCAGGGCTACCTGACGGGCCGGCCCATGACCGTCGACGAGTTCACCGAGCACGCCCTCGAGCGGCTCAGTCGCGGCCACCCCGGAGCTCCGTGACCCGGAGCTCCGGGTCGGCGTCGATGTCGGCATCGGTGAACCGCAACGGTCGCAGCTCCCGGCCCGCGTAGGCCCGGGCGCCGTCGACGTGGTGGGGTGAGTCCGGGTCGCCCGACTGCCCGTAGGCCAGGACCCCCAGTCCCACCGGGCCGTCGGCGGTCATCTCGATCGCGGCCAGGAAGCTCGTGCCGTAGGTGACCTGGTAGCCGCCCCGACCCAGCCCTGTCCGGTCCCGGCCCGCCACCCGCGGCGGCGACGGGGTGACGGGTTCCAGCGACGACGCCGGCAGGGCGCCGACCGGTCCCAGCACGTTCAGCACACCCTCGCCTTCGCCGCCACCGGGGACGGGCACGCGGGAACTGCCCCGGACCGCCCACTGCACGTCGGCGAGCGGGGCGTCGATCGCCACGCCCGCCTCGGCGAGCACGCGCACCGCGTGGCCGATCGCCCGGAGCACCGGGTCCGCCGACGGGTCGTCGCTCATCGGCCCGGCCAGGCCGCACGGCGTGGCCACGGGGTCGGCCGGGTCGAAGTCCTCGGCGAAGAGCGGGCCCGACCGACGCAGGTCGGCCCCGACGAAGGCGTCGGCGAACTCGCGCCACAACGCCGCCCCCCGTGAGTCCAGGCCCACCCGCTGGTCCCAGCCCTCGAGCACCTCCGCGACCGCCACCGGGTCCACGGGGTGGCCCTCGACGACGTAGGGCGCTGCGGCCCGGAGCCGCTCGACCACGGCGTCGAGCAGGAGCGCCGCCGTGCCGGAGGAGCCGTCGTAGACGGCGGCGATCAGGTCGTCGAGCACGACGTCGCCGCGCTCGGCCAGCTCGCAGGCCTGCACCAGGTTCTGGCGGGTCCGCGGGGAGCGGCCCGTCCGCTCCAGACCACAGAGGACCGGGTAGCCCTCGAGCGGCTCGTCAGGGTGGGTGAGCCAGTGCGAGTCGTTGGCGTTCACCACCAGGTCGCGCCGGGTCAGCTCGGGTAACGCCGACGGCGGCTCGAGCCCCGGCGACCGGGCCTCCGGGTGGTCGAGCCAGTCGTCATCGGGGTCGCTCCCGTCGAGCATGGCGATGCGGAAGTCGAACATGAGCGCCGCCACGGGGTCGGCGTCGAGCCGGGCGCGGAAGCGCTCCTGGGCACCGGCGCTCAGTCGTGGTGTGGCCGACGCGTCGGTGTACCAGACGTCGCCGGAGGCGTCGGTCGCGAGCGTGTTGACCCAGGGCAGCGCACCGACGGTGTGGAACACGGAGCGGAACCCGTCGAGCGACGCAGCCCGGTCCATGCCGACGAACTGCTCGAGCACCCCGACGTTGTCCAGGTTGGCGTCGCGGTAGGCGAAGCCGACCTGCTCGCCCCAGCCGAGCATCGGCACGTTGACGACGGGCCCGTGGTGGGTCGACCAGAGGGTGCGGGTGACGGCCTCGCCGTCGAGCACCTCGACCCGGTGCTCCTCGGAGCGCATGGCCCGGTGCTCATCACCGTGGCGGTAGACGGTCGGGTCGTCCGGGTGGAGGTCGAGCCGGTACACGGTGAAGCGGTGACCGGCGGAGAAGGTGTGGGTCCACGCGACGTGGCGGTTGCACCCCATCTGCACGCCGGGCGTCCCGAGCAGCGACACCCCGTAGACGTCGAGCTCCCCGGGGATCCGCAGGTGGCACTCCCAGAACCGGGCCTCGCCCGCCCAGGGGAAGTGCGGGTTCGCCAGGATCATCCCGTGGCCCGACGCCGTGACGTCACCGCCCAGCGCCCAGCCGTTGCTGGCGATCGCCGGGGTCCCGAGCGCCTCGATCGGCGAGGGCGGGTGGGGGCCGTCCGGCCCGGGCGGGACGGCCCGACCGATCAGCTGCACCAGGTTCCGACCCGATCCCATCAGCGCCACGTCGCCGAGCCACGCGTAGACGTCGAGCTCGTCCACCGGCCGGAGCCAGGTGGCACCGCGGCACCACTCGGGCGCCGTCCACTCGCCGGCGTCGGCCTCGGCGACCGCGCGGTTGATCCCGGCGGTGTAGCCGGTGACGAGTGCCCGCACCCGGTCGGACTGGGCGTCACGGAAGGCCCCGGCCCGTCCGGTCAGGTCGAGCACCCGGTAGCCCAGGTCCGCCGCGATCAGCGCGTCATCGCGACCGGGCCCCCAGTGGGCCGCGCGTTCGCCGCGCACCTTGACGATCTGGTCGAGGATCGTTCCCAGGTGATCCCGGGCACACGCCCAGCCCTGGCCGTAGCCGAGCGAGCCCCAGTCGTCGGCGTCGACGTGGGCCACACCGTGGGTCGTGAACCGGATCCGGGCCCGGTACCCGCGGTCGTCGAGCACTCCGCCGGTGGTGCTGGTGGTCGCCACCGCTCAGCGCCAGCCGATCGTCTTGAGCAGCCGCAGCGACCGGGTCATCACCTCGGCGAACCCGGCATCTCCGAGCCGCTCGAACGGCGGCGCCAGATTGACCAGCCGCTGGGTCGCGACGGTCTGCGGCTCGGTGTACTTCAACAGGCCGTGGGCGCCGTGCCGACGACCGACCCCGGAGTCGCCGACCCCGCCCATGGGGGCGTCGATGCTCCCCCACGCCGCGGCGAACGCCTCGTTGACGTTGACGGTCCCGGCCCGGAGTTGCGCCGCCACCCGGCGGGCCCGCCGAGTGTCCCGACCCCAGACGCTGGCGTTCAACCCGTAGCGGCTGTCGTTCGCACGCTCGATCGCCTCCGCCTCGGTGGCGAAGCGGTAGACGGCCACGACCGGCCCGAAGGTCTCCTCCCGGTGGCACTCCATCCCCGCCTCGACGCCCTCGAGCACGGTCGGCTCGTAGAAGAACGGGCCCAGATCCGGTCGGGGCCGACCGCCGGCGAGCACCGTGGCGCCGTGGTCCACGGCGTCGGCCACATGGGCGGAGGTGACGTCGAGCTGCTCGGCCGAGGTCAGGCTGCCCATCTGGAACGTGAAGTCGAACGCCGCGCCGATCGGCAGCGACCGGACCCGCTCGACGAAGCGCCGGGTGAACTCGTCGGCGACCGACTCGGCGACGTAGAGCCGCTCGATGGAGATGCAGAGCTGACCGCTCGAGGAGAAGCAGGCCCGGACCGCCCCCTCGACGGCCCGGTCCAGGTCGGCGTCGTCGAGCACCACCCGCGCGTTCTTGCCGCCGAGCTCGAGCGAGCAGTCGACCCGACGCCGCCCCGCCTCGGCGGCGATGTGGCGGCCCGACTCCGTCGACCCGGTGAACATGACGAAGTCGGCGGCGTCGAGC
>SXMI01000141.1 GCA_005777415.1 Actinomycetota bacterium
CCGGCAAGTCGACGATCGCCTCGCTCATCCCGCGGCTCTACGACGTCACCGGCGGTGCGGTCCGCGTCGACGGCCACGACGTCCGGGACCTGATGCAGCAGTCGCTCCGTTCTGCGATCGGCGTCGTGTCCCAGGACCCGCACCTGTTCCACGCCACGGTCGGCGACAACCTCCGCTACGCGCGGCCCGGGGCGACCGACGAGGACCTGCGCGACGCCTGTCGCCACGCCCGCGTCCTCGAGGTCGTCGAGGCGCTCCCCCAGGGGTTCGACACCATGGTCGGCGAGCGCGGCTACCGGCTGTCCGGCGGGGAGCAGCAGCGGTTGGCGATCGCCCGCATGATCCTGAAGGACCCGGCGGTCGTGATCCTGGACGAGGCGACCTCGTCGCTCGACACCGAGAACGAGGCGGCCGTGCAGGCGGCGCTCGCCGATGCGCTCGAGGGGCGGACCGCCGTGGTGATCGCCCACCGACTGTCGACCATCACCGGGGCCGACCTGATCGTCGTGCTCGACCACGGCCGAGTGGCCCAGCAGGGCCGGCACCACGAACTGCTGGAGCAGGGCGGGCTGTACGCCGACCTGTACCGGGTGCTGGTGGGCGCGGAGACGGTCTGACCAACCGGAGCGGCGCGACCGAGCAGAGCGGTCTGACGAACCGGAGCGGCCCGAGGTCCGGCCGGGTTCAGGCCATCAGTCCGCCGTCGACGGTGACGCAGGTCCCCGTGACGAACGACGACGCGTCCGAGGCCAGGAACAACGCGGCCCCGACGATCTCGGCGGGATCGGCGATCCGCTTCGCCAGCGTGGAGGCCACGATGCGCCGGTGGAACTCGGGCTGGGCGAGCGTCGGGCCCATCATGTCGGTGTCGAACGGGCCGGGGGCGATCGCGTTGACCCGCACGTGGGGCGCCCACTCCTTGGCCATCGTCCGGGTGAGGTTCCACATGGCCGCCTTGGTCGCCGTGTAGAGACCCAGGTACTCGGCGCCGGCGAACGCTCCGACGGTGATCACGTTGATGATGGACGGCGCCGGCGAGGACTGCAGGTGCGGGAGCGCAGCCGTCGCCAGCAGGACCGGACCCTGGACGTTGGCCCGGAACGCGGCGTCGAACGCCTCCGGCGGCAGGTCGCCGAGCGGTCCACCGAGCGGGTTGGCGGCGGGGTTGACCAGCACGTCGATGCCGCCGAACCCGTCCACGGTGGCCTCGACGAGGGCCGTGAGCTGCTCGGGCCGGCCGACGTTCGTCGGCACCGCCAGCGCTGCACCCCCGGCCGCCGTGATCTCCTCGACGACGGCCTCGCAGGCGTCGGCCTTGCGGCTGGCGACCACGACCCGGGCCCCGGCGTCGGCGAAGCCGAGGGCGATCGCCCGGCCCAGCCCGCGGCTGCCCCCGGTCACGACGGCGACACGGCCGGTCAGGTCGAAGCTGGGACGAACGGGGTACGGCTGGTCGGTCATGGCGACATCCTGCCGTGCCCGGCCCCGCCTCGGGGTGGTCCCCGCAGTCCGCTGTCGTACCTGCGATCTAGGGTGGTCCCCGGCGGTCCGACAGCCGGTCGGAGCCACGCACCGGAGGTCACCGTGCACGCACTCATCGCCACCGACGGATCAGAGGTGTCCCTGGATGCCGCCCGCAAGGGCATCGAGCTCCTCTCACCGACCCAGGTCACGCTGCTGACCGTGGCCGACACCTCCATCGCCGAGGACTCCGGCGCCGGCGGGTTCGCCAGCAACCTGTTGAGCCCCGAGGAGTCCGCCCAGGCCCGGGACTCCATCCTGGGCGAGGGCTCCGACGAGCTCGACGCCACCGTCGCCGCCCTCGGCCTGGACCCCGCCATCGTCGACCGCCGACTGGTCGAGGGGGCGTCGGGGCAGATGATCGTGCACGTGGCGGGTGAGGTCGGCGCCGACGTCGTCGTCGTCGGCTCCCACGGCAAGGGCTGGTTCAAGCGGGTCGTCATCGGTTCCGTCAGCGAGTACGTCGTGCACAACAGCCCCATCCCGGTGCTGGTCGCCCGGCACGACGAGTCGGCCGAACCGGCGGCGGGGTGAGCCCGCCGGCGACCAACGGGTCGACCGGGGCAACCGGGACGACGACCGTCGGCACCTGGACGATCGCCGCGCTCCACGAACGGATCACCGGACTGCTGTCGCAGACCTTCGGCGACGAGCTCTGGGTGGAGGGCGAGATCCTCGAGGCCTTCACCTCGGGTGCCGGCCACACCTACCTGACCCTTGCGGACCCGGACGCGCCTGCCGTGTACGGCCACCAGCCGCAGTTGTCGGTGACCCTCTGGAAGGGTCAGCGCAAGCTGGTCGAACGCCGACTGCGGGAGGCGGGCGGGAACGTGGAGCTGACCGAGGGGATCCGCGTCCGGATCGCCGGGTCGCTCCTGACCTACTCGCCACAGAGCCGAGTTCAGCTGCGGATGACCGACGTCGATCCCGAGTTCACGCTGGGCGTCCTGGGCCAGCAGCGGGCCGAGGTGCTGGCGGGGTTGCAGCGGGACGGCCTCATCGGGCGCAACGCCACCGTCCCCATGCCCACCCTGCCGCTGCGGATCGCACTCATCACCAGCCTCGGCAGCGCGGCCCACGCCGACGCGCGACACGAGCTGGAGCACAGCGGGGTCCCGTTCACCGTGCTGGAGATCGACGCCCGCACCCAGGGCGCCCAGGCCGTCGGCTCCATCATCTCGGCGCTCGAGCTGGCGGCCGGTCTGGCCGTGGACGCCGTGCTGTTGGTCCGCGGCGGCGGCTCGGCGACCGACCTGGCCGCCTTCGACGACGACCGACTGGCCCGGTCCGTGGCGCTGTACGGCCTGCCCGTGGTCGCAGGGATCGGCCACGAGATCGACCGGAGCATCGTCGACGAGGTGGCCCACCTGTCGGCCAAGACCCCGACCGCAGCTGCGGCCGCGCTCGTGGAGCAGGCCGCCCGGTCCATGGACCTGTTCGAGGAACTGGCCGAGGCCGTCGCCGTCACCGCCCGGCGTCGGCTGGAGCGGGCAGCCGCGAGCGTGGAGCTGTGTTCGCAGCGGATCGCCAACCGGAGCGGGCGTGCGCTCGTGCTGGCGGCCAGCCGGATCGGCGACTGCGAACGGCGTACGGAACGGTCGGCCCGGGCCCTGCTCGACCGGTCCGACACGATCCTGACGGCGCTCGACGCCCGGGCCCGGATCCACGATCCGGCACTGGCCCTCTCCCGGGGCTGGTCGATCACGCGCACCGCCGACGGAGCCATCGTCACCGACGCGTCGTCGATCGACGAGGGCCGGACGATCACCACCACGCTGGCCCGGGGCTCGATCGACTCGGTCGTCACCTCGACCGACCCGATGACACCGACCCGATGACACCGACCCGATGAGACCGACCCGATGACACCGAGAGGAACCACGTGAGCGAGGAGACCGATGACACCACGTCGACGATGGGCTTCGGCGCCGCCCTGCGGGAGTTGGAGGGCATCGTCGCCGAGCTCGAGTCGGACGAGCTCGACGTCGACCGGCTCGCCGACCGTGTGGCACGCGCCGGCGAGCTCGTGCGCACCTGTCGGGCCCGCCTCGATGCGGCCGAGTTCGCGGTCGACGAGGTGCTCCGACGTGACGGCGACGACTGAGCACACCGATATCCGGACCGGACCGGTGACGTGAACCGATCGGACGACCCTGCTCGACGCACCGTCCACGAGTCGCCGCGCAGGTAACTTCGGAGCCGTGCCCCGACGAGATGTCCTCACCCGCGAGTCGATCGTGTCGGCGGCGCGGGAGATGCTCCGGACCACAGACCTCGACCAGGTGTCCCTCCGGAAGCTCGCCGGTGCGCTCGGCGTGACGGCGCCGGCGTTGTACGCCCATGTCCGCGACAAGGGCGACCTGCTGCAGGCCGTCGCCGAGCTCGGGTTCGGTGAGCTCGTGGCCCGCATGGAGGCCGTCGACGCCACGGATCCGCTCGACCGGCTCCGCGGCTACGGCCACGCCTACGTGGACCTGGCGCTGTCCGACCCCGAGGTCTTCCGGGTCATGTTCCGCTACCGCCCCGCCACCATCGAGGTGCCGGAGATCGACAACACGCTGCCCGAGGCCACCGCGGCGTTCGCACTCCCCGGCGACGCCGTCGCCCAGGCCATGCGGACGGGCGCGATCCACCCGGACCACGACCCCCTTCGGGTGGCCCTGCTGCTGTGGACCACGAACCACGGGGTCGCCAGCGTCCTGCTGCTCGGCGCCCGGGGTGGCGAGGTCTTCATCCCGGACGACTTCGCCCACCTGGTCGACGACGTGATCGACACCACCCTGGCCGGCCTGGCGGCGGCGCCGACCCGGTCGGCCCGGGAAGGTTCCGGTCAGTCGAGCTCGGCGTAGCGGGCCAGCGCATCCCGGAGCGGGCGTTCGACCACTCCGGGCTCGGCCGAGACCGCCTGCACCCAAGGCGGGCGGACCAGGGTGTCGACCACGATCGGCTCGTCCAGGTCGCTCTCCTCCAGCAGGAACCGGACGAAGGTCTGGGCGTACGACGACGGCCTCGGGTCCCGAGCCAGCTCGACGAGCGCGTACGGGTCCGGGGGCGCCTGGGCCCCGGGGAACGGGGCCACGATGCTCGGCGAACCCGGCTCCGTACCACCACCGGCCAGACCGGGGCCGTCGACCAGCACCACACCGCGCACCGTGTCCGGCCGGGCCGCGGCGGCGAGCAGGCCGATGTAGGCGCCCAGACCACGACCCACGACCGTGACCGGTCCGGTGTGCTCGAGCGCCGTGTCGACGTCGGCGACGAGGATCTCGGCGGTGTAGCCCCCGCCGGTCGGCACCGTCGAGCGGCCATGACCGGTGAAGTCGAGCCCGAGCACCGGCCCCGGCCAGTGGATGTGGGCCGGAACGGCCGCCGGCGTGGCCTCGCCCAGGCCGTGGAGGAGCAGGAGGGGCCGGAGGTCCGCACGGCCCGGGTCCAGGCGGTGCAGCGCCAGGCGGATCCGATGGTGCTGCAGCCAGGTCGGCTCGTCGCCGGTCACGACAGGAACTCCAGCACCAGGTCGGCCACCCGTCGGGGCTGTTCGATGTGGACGAAGTGACCGACGCCGTCGAGCGCGACGACGCGGGCATCGGGTGGCAGGTAGCGATCCAGGTCCTCGGGCCGGGTCCCCCAGCCCATCACCTCCGGCTCCAGGCCGAGCACACCCAGGAACGGTGCGGCCACACCGGGAAGCTGCCGCATCGACCAGTCCGGGTCCCACGGACCGAACCCCCCGAACCGCATGGTCGGGTCGATCTTCCAGCGCCAGCCGTCCTCGGACTCGACGGCCCCGACGGTCACCAGGAACCGCAACCACTCGGGCGACAGCCGTGGGTTCATCCGACCGCGCCGCGCCGCCAGTTCGTCGATCGTCCCGGGACGGCGCTCCTTGCCCACCAGCGACCGCCGGTGGCCGAGCCACGCCCCGAGCTCACCCCGGATCGACCGGATGCGCTCTCGCTCGCTCACATCGGACATGCCAGCCCCTGACGGCAGGCCGTCCAGGTTGACGAGCGCCCTGACCCGCTGGGGCATCGTGGCCGCCAGGTACATGACCATCGACCCACCCTTGGAGTGACCGATCAGCGGCAGTGGGTCCGAGGAGACCGAGGCGAGCACCTTGGCGGCGTCGCGGACGTCGGCGTCCCAACTGTAGAGCTCGGACCGGTCCGAGTCGCCGTGCCCCCGCTGGTCCCAGCCGACGACGCGCCACCCCTCGTCGGCGAGCATCGGGGCGAACACGTCGAGCGTCTCGGCGAAGTCGAACCCGCCGTGCGCCACCACGACCGGCGGATCGTCCGGATCACCCCACTCGACGACGGAGATGGACACGCCGTCGGAGTCGACCCGGCGGCGACGGTCCGGCCGTCGGGCTCCCGGGTACGTCCCGTGCTCCATCTGATCCACCCCCGGTCCGTCGTCCCCGCTGTCGGCGGCACGCCCACCCGCTCCCGGATGCTACGACCGTCGTGGCCCCAGCCGGAACGGTGTGACCGGAGACCACCGCTCCTCGGTAGGCTCGCACCCACGGAGCCGAGCACTGGACGGACTCCCGCCGGCCGGTCGGCGCCGAGCGGGCTCGCTGACCGAGGGGGCGCACCACCCGGGACGGGATGGGGCGCGGACCCCGGCGTGTCCGACGCGCTCGAAGCGATCCGGATCGGTGCCCTCCCGACCCCCGACCTCCCCCCGAACGAGCTCGGCATCGCGGCCGGGCTGCGAGCAGCCGTCAACCCGGCGATCAACGCGCTGCGCTGGGGTGCCCTGGGGTTCGGGCTCCTGTTCGCCGCCCCCGAGGCGTTCCGCGGGAGCTACGCAGCGGTCCTGGCCACGGCGGTCTGCCTCTTCGTCACGACGCTCCGCTCCCAGCTGCCGGTGCAGCTCGGGTCGACGGACCTGCGCCGGTCCACCACCCCGTTCATCGATGTGGCCGTGGTCGGGGCAGCCGTGGGGTACGGGGGCGGCGTCGAGAGCCCGTACTTCTTCTGTCTGCTGGCCTGCATCGTGGTGGTCGCCTTCGGCTGGGGAGCCGCTCGGGGCGGGCTCGCCACCGTGCTCGGGATCCTGGCCCTGCTCGCCACCACGCCGACCGGCCGGGCCGGACTCGATGGCCAGGTCGATGACCAGCGCGACCTGGCGGCGCTCATGGTCGTCGTGCTCGCCGTGGCCGGTGCCGCGTTCGTCCGGTCGCGACTCGTCGAGGCCGAGCAGCGCCGCACGACCCTGGACACCCGGGTCGCCCAGCTGTCCGACACCAACGACCTGTTGGTGCTGTTGACGCGTGCGGCCCGGACGATGCCGGGATCGCTCACCATGCGGGACGCCGTCGCCCAGGCCTCTGCGCAACTGCGACGCGAGCTCGACCCTCGGACCGTGCTGCTCCTCACCTGGGACGAGCAGGCCGACGAGTGGGTGCCACGCCTGGCCGAGGGCCTGGTCACCGCGGCCGCGTACCGCACCGACGAGCTCCCTCCGCCGCTCGCGGCCACCTTGGGCCGGGGTGAACCGGTCGTGGTCGAGCACCGCGCCCAGGCCGGGGCCCCGGCCCCGCTGACCGGCGACCGAGGCAGCGGCGCCTACATCGAGCTCGTGGCCCGGGACCGGGTGGTGGGACTGCTCGGACTCGAGCACCCCGACGCCGATCACTTCGACGACCGCTCCGTCCTGTTGCTCAGGGGACTCGCCGACGTCCTGGCGCTCAGCGTCGACAACGCCCGGTGGTTCGGTCGGCTCCGGACGCTCGGCGCCGACGAGGAACGGAGCCGCATCGCCCGTGAGCTGCACGACCGGCTCGGCCAGTGGCTCACCTACATCGCGCTCGAGCTCGAACAGATCTCGATGCGCAGCGAGCATCCCTCGCCCGAGCTCGAACGTCTCCGCGGTGACGTCCAGTCGGCGATCGACGACCTGCGCTCCACGCTCCAGGACCTGCGGACCGGCGTCGACGCCGAACACCCGCTGTCCGAACGCGGACCCGTCCTGGTCGCCCGCTTCGCCCAGCGGTCCGGTCTGTCGGCGACGTTCACCACCCGACCGCCCGGCGAACGGGTCCCGGTGCCGATCGAGAACGAGTTGCTCCGGATCCTCCAGGAGGCGCTCACCAACGTCGAGCGCCACGCCGACGCCTCGGCCGTCGAGGTGACGTGGACCATGGCGGCCGGCAGCTTCGAGCTGGCCATCCGTGACGACGGGACCGGATTCCGACCGGAGGCGAGCATCCGCGACTCCGCCTACGGTCTGGTCGGCATGCGGGAACGGGCCGATGTGATCGGCGCCCGGATCCGCATCGACAGCTCGCCCGGCAGCGGCACGTGCATCAGCGTGTCCGCCGGCGACACGGACCGGGGGGTCCGTGCGACAGGATCGGACCGGGGGGTCCGTGCGACAGGACCGGACCGGGGGGTCCGTGCGACAGGACCGGACCGGGTGCCCGACGCCCGGGCGGTCACCACCACGTCGAGCGGTCAGCCGCCCGACACCGACGATCACACAGAGGGGCGCAGCACATGAGGGTTCTACTCGCAGACGACCACGAGATCCTCCGGGACGGCGTCCGGCGCGGCCTGGAGGGGGCCGGGATCGACGTCGTCGGTGAGGCGGCCAACGGCGAGGAGGCCGTGGCGCTGGCCGCCGAGACATCCCCGGACATCGTCCTGATGGACCTGTCCATGCCGGTGCTGGACGGCGTCCAGGCCACCAACCGGATCCGGTCCGCCAACCCCGACATCCGGATCGTCGTGCTCACGATGCACGACGATCCCGAGCGGACGCGCGCGGCGCTGCAGGCCGGCGCGTCGGCGTACCTCACGAAGGGCACCTCGTTCGCCGAGGTGCTCGACACGCTCCAGCGGGTGGAGGCCGGCGAGGAAGCGCTCAGCCCCAAGCTGGCGGCCTCCATGCTGGAGCAACTCAACGCCATCCCGAAGAGCGAGCTGCTCTCGGACCGCCAGGTCGAGATCCTCCAGATGATCGCCGACGGCAACTCCACCAAGCAGGCGGCCCGGGCGCTCGGGATCACCCAGAAGACGGTGCACAACCACCTGAACGCCACCTACCGCCGGCTCGACACCCAGAGCCTGACCCACGCCGTCCTCTCGGCGGTGCGGCTGGGGATCATCGACCTCTACTCGGATCCGGACCCGGAGGTCGAGGACGCGTGATCCGGCTCGGCCACCACCGGGGAGCATCCGTGGGGCACGGCCGCGGGCCGCGGCATTTGCCCACGGGTCGGACCTGTCCCCGGACCCCGTTCGTCAGTCACCATGGTCGCCGTGGCTGAAGTTGGTGGGGGCGCACCGCGTCGCAGGAGCGGCATGCGGTCAGGGACGGGACGCGTCCTGTCGGCCGTGGCGATCGCCCTCGTCGTGACCGCTGCCGTGACGGTGCCGATGGCCTACCAGGCCCGGTCCGCCCGCGACACCGGACCGGCCCCGAGCGTGGTGAGTGAACCCAGCATCCCGGCGCAGGTCGCCGGCATCACCCTCACCCGGGACCAGTTGGTCGACGAACCGGCGCGCATCGTGACCCTCGAGCCGGCCGACGACGTCACGTACTCCCTCAGCGGCGTCGGCGAGGCCGACCGGGAGCTCGACCAGGCACTGGTTCCCCGGGGCGACGTGTGGGTCGTCGTCGAGCGGCCCGATGCCGCAGTCGTCCGCTTCTGGCTGAACGATGCGACGGGCGCCGGTGCCCCCGACCAGGTCGACCAGCAGGTCCCGTTCACCCTCGTCTCGGGACCGAGCGACATCGCCCCCGCCGGTCTGGACACCGCCGCGCTCCCGGCCGGGCGGAACACCCTGCTCGTGGAGATCACGAGCACCGACGGGACCGTCGAGCACCAGGTCGCGTCCTTCCGGATCGGCTGACCCACCGGGTAGGATCGACCGGCCCCGCGCAGGGGCGGAGTCGCCAGGGGGCGACCCCCGAACGGAGGTGCCCCGTGACCGACATCCGAGGACAGGTCGAGCCCGGGTTCGAGGCCGTGGCCGACGCCTTCCGGGCCAACTTCGCCGAGCACGGTGAGGTCGGAGCCGGGTTCGCGCTCTACGTCGAGGGCGAGCAGGTCGTGGCCCTCACCGGCGGCGTGGCCGATTCCGACGGCCGGCCGTACGACGAAGACACCCTGCAGATGGTGTTCTCGACGACCAAGGGCGCCACGGCGGTGTGCGCCCACCTGCTCGCCGAGCGGGGGGAGCTCGACCTGGACGCACCCGTCGCCGAGTACTGGCCGGAGTTCGCCACCGCCGGCAAGGGCGACGTCCCGGTGAGCTGGCTGCTCTGCCACAAGGCCGGTCTGATCGACACCGACCGCTCCATGACGCTCGACGAGGCGCTCGACTGGGACACCGTCACCGCGGCCCTGGCCGAATCGACCCCGGTCTGGGAGCCCGGCACCCAGCACGGCTACCACGCCGTCACCTACGGCTGGCTGGTGGGTGAGGTCGTCCGGCGCGTCAGCGGGAAGAGCCTGGGCACGTTCTTCGCCGACGAGGTCGCCGGTCCGCTCGGACTGGACTTCTGGATCGGTCTGCCCGACGCCCAACAGGGCCGGGTGGCTCCGCTCATCCCGATGGGCGGCGGGCCGGAGCCGATGATGCTCAGCGAGGAGGGCGACGGCTCCGACGACGCCCCCCAGGGTCTGATCGAGATGCTGAACCTGTTCATGGGGCCGGACAACCTGATCGCCCGGGCGCTGACCGCGCCGGGTGGGGCGCTCGCCGACGAACAGGCCTGGAACGAGCCCCGCCTGCGCGCGGCCGAGATCCCGGCGGCCAACGGCGTCACCAATGCGCCGTCGCTCGCCCGCATGTACTCCTCGCTCGTCGTCGAGACCGACGGCGTCCGCACCCTGCAGCCGGAGACCGTCGAGCGGGCGATCGTGCCCCAGGTGTCCGGTCCGGACAGCGTCCTGATCTTCCCCATCCCCTTCGCGCTCGGGTTCATGGGCCACTCCGAGATGTCACCGTTCGTCGGTGGACGGTCCTTCGGCCACTACGGGGCCGGGGGCTCGGTCGGGTTCGCCGATCCCGACCGCCGGATCGCCGGCGGCTACGTCATGAACAAGATGCACTTCGGTCTGGCGGGCGACCCCCGGACCGCGGCGCTCCTCGCCGCCGTCGACCGGGCCGTCGGCTGAGCGGCGGCCGAGCCATCGGCCCCCTCGGGCCGCTGGTTTGCACCACCGGAGCTGCGCAGGTTGAGTGGTCCCGTGCCCGCTGATCCCGCTACCGAGGCGACGCACC
>SXMI01000021.1 GCA_005777415.1 Actinomycetota bacterium
CTTGCCCCGCAGGTCGACGGTCCCCAGCCCGGCCTCCCAGCCGCCCTCGCTGGGGAGGGTCGTCGGGTCGCGGAGATCCACGCCCGCGACCACGTCGTAGTGGCGGGCGGCGTCCCGGACCGACCGGGCCATCACGCCGGGCACGACGGTCCCGGGACGGAAGTAGGCCTCCGGGCCACGGGTGATCCGCCCGTACGTGCCCTTCATGCCGAACAGGCCGGTGTAGCCCGCCGGGATTCGGATCGAGCCGCCGCCGTCCCCGGCGGTGGCGATGCTCACGAGGCCACCGACCACGGCCGAGGCGCTCCCGCCGGAGCTGCCGCCGCAGGTGCGACCGTGCCGCCACGGGTTGTGGGTGACGCCGTTGAGCTTGGTGACGCTGACGTTGAGCCCGCCGAACTCCGAGGCCGCCGTCAGGCCGACGGGCACGGCGCCGCCCTCCTCGATGAAGCGCCTCGGCGCCTCACCCGTGTGGTCGGCGATGCGGTCGGCGAAGACCAGGGACGCACCGGTGTCGGGCCAGCCCTCGACCTGGTCGAGCTCCTTCACGCCGATCGGGACGCCGCCGAACGGCTTGGACACGTCGGCCGACCGGGCCGCCTCGAGCGCCCGCTCCGGATCGAGGAACGAGAAGGCGTTGAGGTCGCTCGCCTCGATGGCGGCCAGCGAGGCCTCGAGCTCCTCGACCGGGGAGCGCTCGCCGGAGCGGAACGCCTCCACCAGTGAGCACGCATCGTCCATCCACGGGGTGTCAGCCATGGGTGGATGTTGGCCCACGGAGCGTCACCGGCGCCACCGGGCAGCACCGTCCCGTCGCACGGGGCGGCTACAACAGAGCGCATGCCACGACAGCACGAACTGTTCGAGGAGTACGCCCGCGAGGTCGTCGACGTCCCGGTCACCACCGAGCTCGGCGAGTCCTTCCTCTCGTACTCGCTCTCCGTGATCACCGCCCGCGCCATCCCCGACGTCCGGGACGGCCTCAAGCCGGTGCAGCGTCGGATCCTCTACGCCATGGCCGACACCGGCCTGCGGCCGGACCGACCGCACCGCAAGTCCGCCGGGGTCGTCGGCGAGACCATGGGCAAGTACCACCCCCACGGCGACGGCGCGATCTACGACGCCCTCGTCCGGATGGGGCAGGACTTCGGCCGCAACGTCACCCTCGTCGATCCGCACGGCAACTTCGGCAGTCTCGACGACCCGCCGGCGGCCTACCGGTACACCGAGTGCCGCCTGAGCGAGGCCGCCATGGAGATGCTGGGCGAGATCGACGAGGAGACCGTCGACTTCCGCCCGACCTTCGACGGGGAGCGCTCCGAGCCCACGGTGCTCCCGGCGGTGCTGCCCAACCTGCTCGTCAACGGCACCACGGGCATCGCCGGGGGCCTGGCCACCAACATGGCGCCGCACAACCTGCGAGAGGTGGGCGAGGCCGTCCGCCTGGTCATGACGAAGCGCCGGCCCAAGCCGACCGTCGCCGAGCTCATGGCGGTGCTCCCCGGCCCCGACTTCCCCTCCGGCGGCCTGGTGGTGGACGAGAGCCTGGCCGAGGCGTACGCCACCGGCCGCGGCAGCGTCCGGATCCGGGCCACCGCCGAGGTGGTCGACCTGACCCGGGCCCGGCAGGGCATCGTCGTCACCGAGCTGCCCTACCTGGTCGGCCCGGAGCGGGTGGTCGCCCGCATCCAGGAGCTGGTGCGCGCCGGGAAGCTGGCCGAGGTCACCGACGTCAAGAACACCTCGGACCGCCACACCGGACTCCGACTGGAGATCGAGCTGCGGCCCGGGGCCAACGGCCGGGCGGTCCTCACCGAGCTCTACCGCCAGACGCCGCTGGAGGAGACCTTCAGCATCAACAACGTCGTGCTCGTCGACGGTGTCCCGACGACCGTCAGCCTCATCGAGCTCTGCGAGCACTACATCGACCACCGCCTGGATGTGGTCACCCGGCGCACCCGGTTCCGTCTGGACAAGGCCGAGCGACGCCTGCACCTGGTGGAGGGGCTGCTCGTCGCCCTCGACGCCATCGACCTGGTGGTGTCGATCATCCGTTCGTCCCAGGACGCCGCCGAGGCCCGGGACCGGCTCGTCGCCGAGCTGGCCCTCTCCGAGGTGCAGGCCGTCCACATCCTGGACATGCAGCTCCGCCGGCTGACCGCACTCGCCAAGCTCGAACTCGAGGCCGAGGCCGACGAGCTGCGGGGCCGCATCGCCGAGTACCAGCGCATCCTGGGCTCGGACAAGCGGAGGCGCACGATCGTACTCCAGGAGCTCGACGAGCTCGTCGCCACCTTCGGGACCGATCGCCGGAGCAGGATCACCCGTCCCGACGAGCTCGACGACCTGACCCTCGAGGCGGCGCGGGCCGAGGAGCGGGCGTCGCGGGACGACGAGCCGTGCGTCGTGACCCGCTCGACCACCGGCGTCGTCGGGGTCGAGCCGGTCGGGGGCGCGCGGCCCGCCACACCCGGTCGCCACGACGTGGTCGCCCAGCGGGTGGCGACCAGCACCCTCGCCACCCTGCACATCGTCACCGACCGGGGCCGGGTCCTCCCCGTGCCGGTCGACTCCATCGGCGAGGTCAGCGGCCGGAGCCGCGGGACGCCGGTCGCCGAGCTGGTGGCGCTCGACAAGGGCGAGGAGGTCCGGACGATCGTCGCGCCGCAGACCGGCCCGGACGAGCCGCCGCCGATCCTGCTCGTGACGACCCAGGGCGTCGCCAAGCGGCTGACCGTGGCCGAGCTCACCGGGACGGGCGCCGGTCGAACCGTCCTGAAGCTCAAGCCGGGTGACACGGTCGTGGCTGCCTTCCCGGCGCCCGACGGCGTCGACGTCCTGCTCGTCGCCTCGGACGCCCAGGCGCTGCGGTGTCCGGCCGACTCCGTCCCGGTCCAGGGACGCGGGGCCGCCGGCGTGGCCGGCATGAAGCTCGGCGCCGGTGCCACCGTGGTCGGCGCGGGTGCGGTCGACGGCGACGACGACGTGGTCCTGACCGTGACCGACGCCCAGACCGCCAAGGTCACCGACGCCGACGAGTTCCCGGTCCGCAACCGGGCCACCGCCGGACTGCGGGCCACCAAGCTCCGGGGTCAGGAGCGGCGGATCGAGTGGGCCTACGTGGGCCCCGAGTCAGGGCTCGTCCTCGTGGTCGGCACCCTCGACGCGCCGTCCCGGCCGGACGCCGCCCCCGAGCCGCTCACGTTGCCCCGGACCGCACGCGACCTCGCCTCCAAGAAGACGAAGCGCCGACTGCTCGGGTTCGGGGCCGCCCGCTGGTGAGGACTCAGTCGCCGCCGGCGATCGGCACGTCGGCCGGCTCCGGCAGGGACGCCGCCGAGGCCCTCCGCACGAAGAGCGCCAGCGCCACCAGGACGACGGCCATGCCGACGACCTGCGCGGGAACGAGCGACTGACCGAAGGCCACCACGGCGCCGAGGGAGCTCAGCACCACGACGTCCAGGGTGATGGTCGACGTCGTCGAGACGTCCAGGTGCGCCTGGGCCCAGCTCATCATCAGGTGCCCGGTCCCCGGCACCACGGTCAGCAGCAGCGCCCACCCCAGGTCGCCAGCGTCCGGGGTGACCAGCCCCGGACCGGTGACGAGTGCACCCACCAGCGCCACCACGGCACCCACCGTGAGCGCCGCCGCCTGGTACTCGATGGACCCGAGCGACTCCCGGGCCCGTTTGGTGCCGACGAAGTACGCGCATCCGACGAGCGTCCCCGCGAACGCCAGGACGTCACCGAGCACGGAGTGGGTCCCCGACGACGATCCGGCGAGCACGGCCACGACCGTGCCCAGGATCGCCAGCGCCATGAGCACCAGCCGGGCACCGTCGACCCGTTCACCCAGACGACGGACCGCATAGGGCAGGAGCAGCACCGGCTGCAGCGCCAGGATGATCGTCACCGAGGCGACCGAGGTGGTCTGCAGGGCCGTGAAGAAGAGAATCGAGCTCAGGCCGAAGGCCAGCCCGCCGGTCGTGGCGGTGCGGAGCGTCTCGATCCGCATCCGGCCGCCCCGCAGCCGGAAGACGAGCTGGTACAGGACGGCACCGAAGGTGATCCGCCAGAAGGCGAGCTGCGGGCCGGGCAGGTCGGACGCGGCGGCCATCAGGTTGCCGAGCGACCACAGGACGGTGGCGCCCACGGCCACCGCCACGGGGGCCGACCGGTGTTCCAGCGCGTCGGCCAGCGACCGGGGGGCGGGCGGCTCCGACGTCACCGGCCGACGGTAGCCGTCCGGGACCCCGGGCCGGACGCCGGGGCCGGCGGCCATCGCCGGGGCTGTCGGAGCCCCGTGCTTGACTGACGCCGATGGCCGCCTACGACGAGAAGAGCATCCAACTGCTCGAGGGCCTGGACGCCGTCCGCACGCGTCCGGGCCTGTACATCGGTGGAACGGGCCCCGAGGGGCTGCACCACCTGGTCTGGGAGCTGGTCGACAACGCCGTCGACGAGGCCGCCGCCGGCCACGCCACCCTGGTGGTGGTCACGCTCCACAAGGACGGCTCCGTCGAGGTGGCCGACAACGGCCGCGGCATCCCGATCGGCCGCAAGGACGGCGCCCGGACGGCGCTCGAGATCGTGTTCACCGAGCTGCACGCCGGCGGCAAGTTCGGCGGTGGGGCCTACTCCTCCTCGGGCGGGCTCCACGGCGTGGGCGCCTCGGTGGTCAACGCCCTGTCGGCCAAGCTCGTCGCCGAGGTCGACCGCGAGGGGGCCACCCACCGGTTGACCTTCGTGCACCGGGCACCGGGGCGGATCGACGCCAAGGGGAAGTTCGTCGCCGGGTCCAAGCTCGAGCAGGTCGGCAAGGTCCCGGCCAAGCGCACGGGCACACGGGTCAGGTTCTGGCCCGACCTCGAGATCTTCGACCCCGGACTGACGATCGACGCCGAGCAGGTCCGGGCCCACTGCGCCCAGGTCTGCTACCTGGTCCCCGGCCTGGTGGTCCGACTCGTGGACCGTCGCGGGGCCAAGACCACCGAGGAGGAGTTCGTGGCCGCCGGCGGACTCGCCGACCTGGTCGGCGCCCTGAGCAGCGGCCAGCCGGTCACCGATGTCGTCACCCTCCACGGGACCGGCACCTTCGAGGAGAAGATCCCCGTCGACGGGAGGATGACCCTCGTCGAGCGCACCTGCACCGTCGACGTCGCGCTCCGCTGGACCGCCGGCTACGACACCGTCGTCCGCAGCTTCGTGAACACCATCCCGACCACCGAGGGCGGCACGCACGTCGCCGGGTTCGACCGGGCGCTCACCAAGACCGCCAACGACGTACTGCTCACCGGCACCAAGAAGCTCGCCAAGCTCGCCCGGTCGGGCCAGGACCGGGCCGAGAAGGCCGACGTCCAGGAGGGTCTGGTCGCAGCGGTGAAGGTCACCTTCCCCGAACCGCAGTTCAAGGGCCAGACCAAACAGGAGCTCGGCACGCCGGCCATCCAGTCGATCGTCTACGAGGTCGTCCGCGACGGCTTCGCCAACTGGGCCGAGGGCGGCGGCCGCAAGAGCCACGTGGCCGCGCTGCGGGACAAGGTCGCCCAGGCGGTGGTCAACCGGGTGAGCGCCAAGGCCTCGCTCGAGGCGCGCCGGAAGGCGTCCGCGCTCTCGTCGGCCGGCATGCCCGACAAGCTCGCCGACTGCCGTCGCCACGGACCCGACTCCGAGCTGCTCATCGTCGAGGGCGACTCGGCGGCGGGCCCCGCCAAGGCCGGCCGCAACGCCGAGTACATGGCGGTCCTCCCCCTCCGGGGCAAGGTCGTCAACGCCGGCAAGTCGACCCGGAAGCAGGTGGTCGACAACGCCGAGGCCCAGGCCCTGTTCACGGCCATCGGCGGCGGGTCCGGCAAGGACTTCAAGCTCGAGGACGCCCGCTACGGGCGGATCATCATCCTCTGCGACGCCGATGTGGACGGCAGCCACATCCGCTGTCTGCTGCTGACCCTCATCTACACGTACATGCGGCCGCTGCTCGAGGACGGCCGGGTGTTCGCCGCCCAGCCGCCGCTGTACACGGTCAAGGTCGGCGACCGGAACGTCCACGCGTTCTCCGAGGAGGAGAAGGTCCGCCTCACCGACGAGCTGGCGACCGGGAACCGACGGGCCGAGAACCTCCAGTGGGTCCGCTTCAAGGGGCTCGGCGAGATGGACGTCGAGGAGCTCGCCGTGAGCTGCCTGGACCCGGGGACCCGCATCCTGAAGCGGATCACCATGGACGACGCCGAGGCCGCCGCGGACGCCGCCGAGCTGTTCGAGACCCTCATGGGGTCCGACGTCGCCCGACGTCGCGCCTACCTCCTCGAGCACTCCACGCTCGTCGACGCCGCCAGCCTGGACGTCTGAGTCCCGGGCGACCGGTTCGCCACGGCCCGGTGGTACCGTCGACGCCCGGAGAGGGCCGAGTCGTCCGGGGGGAGTCGGGACCAGCGTGGCAGGGATCGGCACACAGCAGCCCATCACCGTCGCGCCCCGCCTGCGCAACGTCCCCGCGTTCGACGGCATCCGCGGGCTCGGCGTCGTCACGATCATCGCGATCCACGCGGCGCCGTTGGTGCTCGAGTCGTTCTCGGCCGTCCTCGACATCTTCCTCGCCCTCAGCGCATTCCTGGTGACCACCCTCCTCCTCGAGGAGGGCGAGCGCAGCGGCACCGTCTCGATCCGCCGGTTCCTGGAGCGGCGCGCCTGGCGACTCCTCCCGGCGCTGTACGTGACGCTGGCCGTAGCCACGGTCCTGGCGGCGGTGCTCTTCGCCGTGGCCGGGAACAACGCCGACCTGGCCGACTTCACCTTCGGCGACTTCGTCCGCCGGGAGATCATCCCGGCCGGGCTGTACGTGTACAACCTGGTCAACCCGCTCGGGTACCCCAACCAGGGCGTGGCGCTCTACCAGATGTGGTCGTTGTCCCTGGAGCAGCAGTTCTACGTCGCGGTGGCCTTCCTGGCGGGGCTCATGGTCGCTCGCCGCTGGATCGTCCAGGTGGCCCTCGTCCTGGCGGCGGCGTCGATCGCCGTGCAGGTGGCCCGCATCACCGGCCACTTCGGCCCCCTCAACTTCTGGCTCCAGCGACCGGACGCCCTGATGCTCGGTGTCGTGGCCGCGATCATCAACAGTCGGCTGCCCGAGCAGCTGACCGACCGCCAGCGCCGGACGATCACGATCGGCGGCTGGGTGGGGCTGGTCGTCATGGGTGTGACGATGCTGTGGTCCATCAAGTCCCTGGAGCGCTTCGGCATCTACGTCCCGTACCTGCCGGCCGAGCCGGCCGAGGGCGTCGACCCCCAGGTCGCCTTCGAGGACGCCATGGCCGCGCTCGCGGCGGGCAACTACTGGGTCAAGTGGGGCTTCACCATCGTCAACTGGTGCATGGTCGTCGTGCTGATCGCCATCGTCCGCCAGCGGGAGTGGATCGTGAGCCGCTTCCTGGCGCTGCGGCCGATCCGGGCGGTCGGCCGGATGTCCTACAGCCTCTACCTCATCCACACCCTTCCGATCCTGTTGTTCGTCGGGCCCCTGCCCCGCTCCAACCCGCCCCTGCGGATCGTGGTGGCGTGGATCACGGCGTTCGTCTTCGCCTGGCCGCTCTACCAGTTCGTGGAGAAGCGCTCGGTGGCCCGCAAGGAACGCGTCACCGGGAGGACCGCAGCCGCGTGACCGTCCCGCTGTACCCCTTCGAGTCCCGGGCCCCGCGCCTCGGCGCCGTCAAGCCCTTCGACGGCATCCGCGGCATCGGCGTCTGGTGCGTGGTGCTCCAGCACGCCTACGCCGTCGCCGACTCGCTGTCCGGCTACATCGACCTGTTCTTCGTGCTGTCCGGGTTCCTCATCACCACGCTGATCTTCGAGGAGCGCCGGTCCACCGGGTCCATGTCGTTGCGGAACTTCTACGCGCGACGCGGCATCCGACTGCTCCCCGGGCTGCTCGTGACGCTGGTGGTGTTCTTCCTCCCGATCCTGGCGATCCGGGTGGCCAACCCGAACCCTGACACCGAGTTCCTCTTCACCAACGTGGTGTGGGAGTCCATCGCCACGCTGTTCTACGTCCACAACATCTTCTTCTCGCCCCTGCTCGGGAGCTTCCAGTACATGGGCCAGATGTGGTCGCTGTCGCTGGAGGAGCAGTTCTACCTGATCGGTGCGCTGGCCACGTACTGGTGCCTGAAGAAGAACTGGATCCGCCAGCTCGCCGCCGCGCTGATCGTCTTCATCATCATCGTGTGGGTGGGTCGGGCCATGGGCCTGGGGGGTCCCGGCCAGTTCTGGTTCCAGCGTCCGGACGCCATCGCCATGGGGGTCCTGCTGGCGATCATCAACGCCGTCGCCCCGACCGAGCTGAGCCCCACGGCCAAGCGCCGACTGCACGTGGTGGCCTGGGTGGCGACCGGCGGCATGGTGTTCGCGCTCCTCTCGTCCTCGAAGCTCGTCGAGAAGCTGATCGGGTTCTACGTGCCGCTCTACCCGACCGACGTCGACATCGAGAAGCCACCGGAAGGTCTGTCGCCGGCGGAGCTCAAGGAGTACGCCGACAACGCCATCCAGGTCGTGCTCGCCGAGCTGCCGAACGGCAACTACTGGGTGCGGTGGGGGTTCACCCTGTCGACGATCTGCGCGGCCGTCATCGTGTTCGCCTTCGTCCGGCTGCGCGACGAGTTCGCCCTGAGCCGATGGCTGAGCGTCCGGGTGCTCTGCTACTTCGGAGTACTCAGCTACGCGATCTACATCACGCACTACCAGCTCTTCCAGCTCATGGATCCCGGATTCCAGGGCGGCCCCAAGTGGATCCCGATCAAGCTGCTGGCCGCCTACCTGGTCGGCGCCGCGCTGCACCGGTTCGTCGAACGGCCCGCACTGCGTCGGTACCGGCACCGCTTCGTCCACTCCACCGCCTCGACCCGGTGAGCCGACCGTCGTGCACCTGACCGACACCGAGCGACCGTCCGGGCTGAGCCGGTGGTTCGTCGCCACCGCCGCCGTGGCCCCGGCGGTCCTCACGATGCTCGCGGTCCGCATCAGCCGGCCCGCCGTCGGCACCGACGCGGTCGCCTACATCGCCGTGGCGGACTCGATCCGGGCCGGGGACGGGCTCGGGTTCTTCATCGAGCGGCCGCTCACGACCTGGCCGCCGCTCTGGCCCGCGCTCCTGGCCCTGGGGACGGCGGTCACCGGGTGGCGGGGCGATCAGGTCGCCGTGGTCCTCAACGCCGTGATGCTGAGTGCCGTGGTGCTCACCGGGGTGGCCGTCGCCCGACGGGTGCTCGTCGACCCGCGTCTGCGGGCGGTGCTCGTCGTCGGACTGGCGGTCTCCCCGCTGCTCGTCGGACTGGCGGCGTTCGTCCAGACCGAGGTGGCGTTCGTCCTGATCTCGCTGGTCACGATCTGGCTGCTGCTCCTGGCGACGGAACGAGAGCAACCGGCCCTGCTCGTCGCCGCCGGGCTGGCCACCTGCGTCGGCTTCTACGTCCGCTACCAGGCGCTCTACGTGGTGCCGGTGTTCGCAGTGTGGCTGGCCGTGCGGGCCTGGCAGCGCCACCGCCGTGTCGGCCGGGCGGTGGCCGACGTGGGCTGGTACGCGGTGCCGGCGGTCCTGCCCAGCGTGGCGTGGATGGCGCGCAACCTGTCGGTCTCGGACACGGCCATGGGACCGCGGTTCCCGTCGTCGGTCGGTCCCCTCCAGAACGTCGGCGCCGCGTTCCGGACGGTGGCGAAGTTCGTGACGTCCATCCCGGACGGGCCCAACGTCCCACTCGCGGTGCTCGGACTGCTCATCGTGGCAGTCGTCGTCGGCACGGCGGCCCGCACCCAGGGGTTCCGACCGGTGGCGGCCGCAGCCGGTCCGGTGGGCCTGCTCAGCGTCTTCGTGATCGGCTTCACTGGCCTGATGGTGGTGAGCCGGTCCGTGGTCGGCTTCGACGACCTCGACATCCGGCTGCTGGCCCCGTGCATGGTGCCGGTCGCCCTGCTGTTCCTCCGATGGGTCGAGCTCGTGCTCCTCGACCGGGATCGCTGGCGGACGGTCGGCTGGGTCGTCGCCGGCGTGTGGCTCGGGGCGCAGGCCCTGGTGACCCTGGCGCTGCTCGGGCCGCTCAACACGGTGATCTCCGACGTCGGCTACAACGCACCCCGGGCCGTGGCGGCCTCGCAGAGCCCGGCCATCGCCGCCCTGCCGGACGGCTGCGTCACGTACTCGAACAACTCCGCCGACCTCTACCGGTCCAAGGTCGAAACGCTGATCAGCCCACGGCGCACCGAGTACAAGTCAGACCAGCCGACCGACGACCTGGTGGAGCTCGCCGCCCGAGTCGACGCCGGGGACGGACCCGTGTGCCTGCTGTGGGTCGAGTACTCCGAGGACCCGGAGTTCCACGACCGGGCCGACCTGGCCTCGGTCGTCGAGCTCGACGAGGTGGCTGCGGCCGACGGCGTCACCGCCTACGTCCTGCGACCGCTCACCTGACCGTGTCCGGGGCACCGACCGATGTCGGGGTCGTCGTGGTCGGCGCCGGCCTGGTCGGCCTGGCCACGGCGCGGGCCCTGCAGCAGCGACCGGGCACGGGCGACGTGCTCGTCGTCGACAAGGAGACCGGACCGGCCCAGCACCAGAGCGGGCGCAACTCCGGGGTCGCCCACTCGGGCCTGTACTACGCGCCGGGGTCGTCCAAGGCGGCACTCGCCGTGGCCGGCCGGGCGGCGCTGGAGCGCCACTGCGCCGAGCGGTCGATTCCCTACCGGGCCTGCGGCAAGGTGGTCGTCGCCGTCGACGACGCCCAGCTGCCGGCGCTCGCCGAGCTCGAGCGACGCGGCCGAGCCAACGGGGTCCGGGTCGAGCGACTCGACCCCGCCGGCCTACGACGGGTCGAACCGCACGCCCGCGGGGTGGCCGCCCTGCACGTGGCGGACACCGGGGTGGTCGACTTCCCGGCGGTGGCCCGGTCGTTCGTCGAGGACCTGCGCTCGGCGGGCGGCGAGCTGCGCGGCGGCCTCGAACTGGCGCGGGCCACCCCGGTCGACGACGCGCTGGAGGTCGAGTTCACCGACGGGTCCCGCCTGCGGGCCGGGGCGCTGGTGAACTGCGCCGGACTGCAGAGCGACCGGGTGGCGATCCGCTGCGGCGCCCGACCGTCGGTGCGCATCGTGCCCTTCCGGGGCGACTACCTGGACGTCGCCGCCCCCGACGACGACCTGGTCCGGGCGCTGATCTACCCGGTGCCCGACCCCCGGTGGCCGTTCCTCGGGGTGCACCTGACCCGGTCCGTGGACGGGCAGGTCCACGCCGGGCCGACGGCGGTCCTGGCGCTCGGGCGCGAGGCCTACGACCGGTCGGTCGACCGCCACGACACCCTGGCCCTGCTCCGCGACCGGGCGCTGCGGCGGCTCGCTCGCCGCTACTGGCGCACCGGACTGTCAGAGCTGTGGCGGGCCCGTTCCCGGAGCACCGTCGTGGCCGACCTGCGCCGTCTGGTCCCGGAGCTGGACGGATCGTCGTTGCGTCCGGCCCAGCCCGGGATCCGGGCCCAGGCGGTCTCGGTCGACGGCCGACTCGTCGACGACTTCGCGTTCGCCACCTCACCGAGATGCGTGCACGTGCTCAATGCGCCGTCACCGGCGGCCACGGCCTCGCTCGCCATCGGCGAGCACGTCGCCGACCGGGTGGCGCAGGTGCTCGCCTGACCCCGACGGCCCCGGAACGACCGACGGGAGGACCCGGAGGTCCTCCCGTCGATGGCACCGGTTCCGACGAGGGGGGAGGTCGGACCGGGCGGACCCGTCAGCGGAGAGGGGGGATCCCGCTGCGGGCGAACTGGTGGATCAGGCGGCGGCGACCGTCGCCTTGGCGCTGCCGGTGCGGTCGAGCAGCTGGTCGGTCAGCGGTGCGGCGGCCTTGGCGGCGGCGTTGGCGACCGTCTTGGAGGTGCTCACGACCTTGGTGGCGAACTTCGCCTGGTTGTCGATGACCTCGCCGGGGGTGGGCAGCTTCGCCGCGAACGGCAGGGTGGGGAACTCGCTGCGGCGCTCGGTCACGAAGTCGACGGCCTTGCCGACGGCCTTGCTCACCGGCTGCTTCAGGCTGGAGATGGCGTCGATGATCCGGTCCTGGATCTCGGTCACGGGCTCGAGGATGGTGCTCATGTCGTTCTGCTTTCTCTCAGGGGGACGTTGCTAACTGTAGCAAGCAGTTGCGCACTCCGGTAGTCATGATGCTTGCGACAGTTGTCACCCTGCGCCCGAGTCCGTTGCGGTGGACCACCGATGAATAGTTGACTATATTGGTCAGGAATTGAGCACCGGGCCGCAGGCCCGCAACGAGCACCGGGCCGCAGGCCCCGGACCACAGGAGCATCACGTGAGCATCCGACTGGGCGACGAGGCCCCGAACTTCACCGCAGAGACCACCCAGGGAACCATCGACTTCCACGAGTGGAAGGCCGACAGCTGGGCGGTGTTGTTCTCCCACCCCAAGGACTTC
>SXMI01000142.1 GCA_005777415.1 Actinomycetota bacterium
ACCGGCGTTGGAGCCACACCCGAACAGCGAGCCGCAGCCGCCACCGCCGCCACCGCCGGCTGCGGGCCCGGCGCCCCCGGATCCGTTCTCGCCGCCGCCGCTGTAGTTCCCGCCGGTGCCCCCACGTCCACCAGCGAACGTGGACCCACCGCCACCGCCGCCACCACCGCCGGGCGAGGAGGGCCCGCTGGCGCTGCCACCGTCACCGCCGCGGTTCCCCGAGGCGGCCTGGGCGGGCGGACTCTGCGGCGCCGCTGTACCGGCGACGCCGGCCTGTGCGGCGATCTCCGAGAGCGAGACGCTCACGGTCGAGGACCCGAGGGCGCGCACCCCGTAGGCGCTGGTGCCCGAGCCCGTGGGCGTGCCGCTGTTGATGGTCGAGCCGGCGACGACGGCCGTCGACGCGGACCGGACCAGCACCCCCGTGGCACCCGCGCCCGTGCCGCCGTTGACGGTGAGGTTCCGCAACACGACCGAGGAGGATCCCGTCACCACCACGCCATGGGTGGCCAGGTTCCCTGCGTTGCCGGCCTGGACCGACAGGTCCTGCACCGTCGCCGTGCTGCCGACACCGCTGGCGGCGATCGAGGACCACAACGACGTGACCGCGTCGAGTCCACCGGTGACCGTGGTGGCGGTCGGTGCGGTTGCGGCGGCCCCACGCCGGAAGTTCTGGCCGTACCCGCCGGCGACGACCACGCCACCGACGAGGTTGAACCTGCCGTAGGTACCTCCGGCGATCAGCACCGTGGAGCGGCCCTGGGCCACGGCCCGAGCGGCACCCTGGCCGATGGTGGCGCACGGTGCCGTCGGCGTGCCGCACGAGCCGTCGTCGACGCCGTCGGCGGTCCGGACGAACACCGTGGCGGCCAGCACCCCGTCGAACCCGTCGCAGTTGGTGTCCCGGCCCGCCGGGTCCAGTGCATCGGCGGCGCCCGGCTTCGTCGTCGGGTCCGTGTCGTCGCAGTCCGCGGGCGGGCTCACCCCGTCACCGTCGTCGTCGACGACCACCGTGATCACGACGGTTGCCGCACCGCTCGGGGCCCCGTTGTCGTCGGTCACGACCAACGAGGCGGTGTAGGTGCCCGCCTCGGTGTACGTGTAGGACGGGTCCGCCGCCGTGGACGTCGCGCCGTCACCGAAGCTCCAGGCGTACGTCGCAAGCGTTCCGTCCGGGTCGGCAGAGCCGCCCGCGGTGAAGTTCACCACCAACGGCCGCGCACCGCTCTGGACCGACGCGTTCGCCACGGCGGTCGGCGACTGGTTCGCGACGACCACGACGGTCCTCGTCCCCGTCGAGGTGGCGCCGGCGTCGTCGGTCACGACCAGCTGGACCGTGTAGGTCCCGGGCAGGGCGAAGTTGGCCGACGCCGACGCCGTCGTCGCCGTCTGCCCGTTGCCGAAGTCCCACGCGTAGCTGAGCGGCAGTCCGTCGGGATCGGACGACTGGGCGGCCGAGAACGCCGCCGGGAGCGGCGCCTTGCCGGTCAACGGGCCGCCGGTGATCACCGCCGTCGGCGGCTGGTTCGGGGTCACCGTGATCGTCGTGGACGCCGTCGACACCGCACCGGCGTTGTCGGTCAGCGTCAACGTCGCGGTGAACGTCCCGGCGGTCGTGTAGGTCTTGGTGGGATTGGCGTCACTCGAGCCGGTTCCATCACCGAAGTTCCAGGAGCGGGAGGTGATCACACCGTCGGCGTCGGTCGAGTCGGAGGACGTGAACGACACCGTCAGGTTCTGCTTCCCCGTCGTCGGGGTCGCGCCGAGCACGGCCGACGGCGGCACGTTCGGCACCGGCGACACCTCGACCGTCAGCGTCGTCGAGGCCGGCACGCCGTTGTCGTCCACGACCGTGAGCGTCACCGGGTACGTGCCCGGCGCGCCATAGGTGTAGGTGGGGTTCGCCGACTGCGAACCGTTGCCGTCGCCGAACGTCCAGAGGTACGACACGATCGAACCGTCGGGGTCGGACGAACCCGCCGAGGAGAACGACACGATCAGGGGGGCCTGTCCCGCAGCCGGCGTGGCGTTCGCGACCGCCGTGGGGCCCTGGTTCTGGTTCACCGTCACGTTCACCGACGACGTCGAGGTCAGGCCCTCGACATCGGCGACCGTGAGCACGGCCGTGTACGTGCCGGGCGAGGCGTAGGTGTGCGAGGTCGTGGCACCCGAACCGGCCGTGCCGTCACCGAACGCCCAGGCGTAGGACACGACGTCGCCGTCGGGGTCCGTCGAGTCGGCTCCCGACAGGCCGATGGTGAGCGGTTCCTTTCCGACCGTGGGCGAGGTCGCCACCGCCACCGCCGTCGGACCCTGGTTCGCCGACACCACCACGGTGACCGCATCCGACGCGACGGCGCCCGAGTCGTCGGCCACCGTCAGGACCGCCGTGTACAGGCCCGGCGCCGTGTAGGCGTGCGATGGCGAATCACCCGTCCCGGTCGAGCCGTCACCGAAGTCCCAGGAGTACGACACGATGGAGCCGTCGGCGTCGGCCGACCCGGTGGACAGGAACCCGAACGACTGGCCCACCTTGCCCGCGGCCGACGACACGCTCGCCACGGCCACCGGCGCCTGGTTGGGTGGGCCCACCTGGATCTGCCTCGTCGTCGAGCCCGTGGCCCCCTGGTTGTCGGTGACCGTCAGGGTGGCCGTGTAGACGCCCTTCGTCGTGTAGGTGTGGACGACGTCCACGCCCGCGGCCGTCGTGCCGTCACCCAGGTCCCACGCGTACGACACGATCGAACCGCCCAGGTCGGAACTCGAGGATCCCGAGAACGCCACCTCCAGCGGAGGGTCCCCCGCATCGGGAGTGGCCGAGATCACCGCGACCGGCGGTCGGTTCGACCCCGGCATCGGGGCGCACGCAGCTGCGACCAGCAGCAGCGCCGCACCGAGAACACCCCACGAACGGATCGATCGGACCATCACACTCTCCCCCACTCCACGCGCGCACGACCTCACGGAATGGGGGCAGTCCACCACCGGGCTGCGGCCGATGCAACCGTTTCCGGGGTCCGTCCGCCCGGGACGGAGTCGGTGCCGCACCAGGGTGCCCGTCCAGCCCCGACCGATCCCGACCGCTGGTAGCGTCGCCGCGTGGCCGACTGGCAGTCCCTCAGTGCCCGCGCCTCGCTCGCATCGCACCGGCTCATCGGCTGGATCTACTGGGATCCGTCGGCGATCGCCCGGTACGCGGACCTGGGCGTCGAGGGCGGAACGGGCTACTACATCGCCAGCCGGTGCGCCCCGCTCGCCCCCGCCGGCCACCAGGCGGTCGCAGCCGCGTGCGGCTCGATCCATCCCGGATTCGTGCAGGTCTGTCTGGAGCTGGCCGCCGCGGCCACCACCTGGGATGCCGTCACCGACGCCCGCAACGCGGCGGTCGGCGAGGGGCTGCGGGAGTTCGTCCCCGAGATCTGCGACGACCTGGCGGCGCTGGGACCCGGCCTGTGGGCGGCTGCGGACTCGTTGCCGCTCGCCGGGCGGGTGCTCTTCGCGGCCCACCGGCAGTGGCCTCGGCCCGACGACCCGCTCGTCTCGGCCTGGCTGGCCGTCAACTGCATCCGGGAGTGGCGCGGCGACACGCACTGGGCGGTCCTGGCCGCCGAGGACATCAGCGGCACCCAGGCGGGGATCCTGCACAACGCCTTCCTCAACTATCCGGACGAGTGGATCCCCCGCAGCCGCGGCGCCGACGACGGGGCGATCGCCGCCGCGTTCGCCGACCTGGAGTCGCGTGGACTGGCCCGGGACGGCAGCGTGAACGACGCCGGTCTGGCGTTGCGCCAGGAGGTGGAGGACCGGACCGACCAGCTGTGCCAGCGGGCCTGGCGGTCGCTCGGCGAGTCACGCACCGTCGAGTTCCTCGACCTCGTCGAACCGGTCGGCGAGCGCCTGCTGGGCCGGGTCGACCAGACGGCCGGCCCGGAGTGGATGCCGGCGGCCCGGGAACGACGACCCTGACCCGCACCACCTCATGGAATCCGCATCGCCCCGGTGCGCCAGCTGCGAGCCCGCGGCGGCCACCAACGGCCGACAACCACCCCGCTAGCCTTGCCCCCGACCAGTCGACAACAGGGTTGTCGCCCACATTGTCCGCCGGTCCCGCCCGAGTAGCTCAGTTGGCCAGAGCAGCTGTCTTGTAAACAGCAGGCCGTCGGTTCGAATCCGACCTCGGGCTCCACCAAGTCCCTGCGGAAACAGGGTTGGACGCCCGAATGCGTCACCCCAACCGCCGTAGTTCCACCGCCAGCTCGTTGCGCTTGCGCAACAAGCCAGTCTGTGCCACTACCTGACCACGCCCGAATCTGTCGGATCGGCGCTGCCGTCAGCCGCCGAAGCGCTGCCCGGTCGAGATGTCGTACAGGTACCGGATGGCGAGCTGCGAGTAGCGCTCGGCGATCACCCACACGACCACGACGCCGGCTCCAGGGACCATCGCGGCGAACGCCGGGAGATTCGTGCCCCGGACCGGCCGTGCGTCGTCCCAACGGCCCTCCGCGTCGCACAGCGCCATCAGGAACCGGATCACGGTCTCCCGGCGGTCGGGATCCGGCTCGACGGCGAGCCAGGGATCCAGGGATCCAGGCTGTCCTCGAGCAGGGTCGGCTGGAAGCTCACCCGGCCGAGCGGCGGAGGCGCTCCTCGAGGTCTCCGGCGGGCTGCTCGCCGGCCGAATCGAGACGCTCGACCTCGGCGACGAACCCGGGATCCTTGGCCAGAGCCTCGGCGACCGCCGCCGCGGGGTCGGTCCCGTCCTTGACGGCTCGCTCGATGCGGTGCCGGGTGATCTCGCTGCGCAGCGCCTTCTCCGCCACCTGCGGTGCGTCCTCGCCGAACTCGGCGACGAACTCACGCACCACCTCGTCCGACAGATCGACCGTGCTCATGGAGTCGAGGGTACGCCTCGGTGGCCCCCCGCCGTCGGCGAGTTGCCGTGGTCAGGGAGTGGCACAGACTGGCAAGGAGTTCTGGCCGGCTCGGAGTGTTCGGTATCCGTTCCCGCGGATACTCAGGTCCAGCTGGTCGACTCCACGGCTCCGGGGTGGAGCCTGACGGGGTGGTCGCCCAACTGTGAGGTGTCTCCATCGCTCGCCGGTTGCATCGTGCGCGTCGATGCACCTCAGACGGTGGTGGCGACATTCAGCGTTGGCGTCCCGTGACCCGGGCGGGATAGCGGGAGCCGGGGTGGCACGGTCAACCGGCCGTTGCCACCGGGTTCGCTGAACCCTCGTTGAGTGAGCGCGACGACAGCAGGCGGCTCGCGACGAGCGTGACCATCGCGGCGACTCGGTGCCTTCGGCCGGAACCGCCCTCATCCGGCGTCGTCGAACGCCTGGCGGACCGCCGCCGGGATCCGGCCCTTCGCCGAGACCTCGTATCCGTTGGCCACCGCCCAGGCGCGGATCACGGCGGCGCTCGGGGGCGCAGGAACCAGAGGGCCGGCGGCCGGCAACTCCGCAGCACGGCCGGCGCCCGAGGTGTCCTCCGCATGATGGGCGAGCGCCGCTCCGAGGACCCGATACGTCCACTCCTGGGCCAACGGGCGGGTCTCGCAGAACACGATCGGCACGGCCGGGAACCGCACCTGCGCCTCGGCCAGGCCTTCGGCGAGCACCCCGGGCGAGACGAAGGTCGACCTGAACACCGCCGAGTACCGGTCCTCGACCACCAACGCAGCGCGAGGCACCTCGTCGAGCTCCGCCAGCAGGTAGCGGAGCTTGCCGGTGGTCAGCGTCGAGGTCAGGTCGCTCAGGCTCTTGCGTTCGACGGCCGCCACGATCCGGCCGTCGTGTTCGACCGCGTAGTCACCAGCGGGCAACGCCTGTCGTCGTGTCGTCGCCTGTTGGGCACTGAACTTCCACGGGTAGCGCTCGTGGCTGTCGACCAGGATCTCGAGCACGAGCCCCGACGCTCGTCGTGTCGGGGTGCTCACCGCCGGCCGGGCCTGCTTCGCCGTGCGGGCGCTCTGCCAGAAGATCACCTCGCGGCCGCGGGCCCTGGTGAAGACGAACTGCGACCGGTTCTCGCGGCCGCGGTCCAGGACGAGGTCGATCGCAGCACCCCGACGCACGCACGACCGGACCGGCACGCGCTCCAGGACCTCGACCGAATCGTCCCAGTCCACGGACGGATGGCAGTACACCTTGGCGGTGCGAGGCCACGTGTCGCGCACCTTCAGCACCACGCCGTGGGGACCGAGCGGCAGCCGCACCAGATACGGCAGCGCCGAGTCGCCGTCGGGGTTCCGGGCGACGACGAAGTCCTCCACGGCGTCCATCATCGCGTCAGGCACGACGTCGGGTTCCAGTCCCTTGGCTCCTCCCCCCACGATGGGGCGCACGCGGGGCCGTCGTGCGACATCGGCTGGGGTGGTCGCGGACTCCCGGGCGACCACAGCCCGGGGGGAGGGCTAACGTCCGGGGTTGGCTGACCCGCCCCCCACCGAAGGGAGCGCCAGGTGGTCAAGTTGTCGGAACCGACCCCCGACCACGCCGCACACACCGAGACGATGCGCCTCATCGCCGTCCACCTGCTGGCACGTGCCCGTCACGCCGCGACCGGCCGGTTCGGGTTGCGGCCCACGCCGGGCGGGGTGGGCACCGGCAGGTTCGGCCCCGACAACACCCAGGTGCGGATGTCCGGGGCGACGCTGGTGCACGAGACCGCCGGCGACGCCGGGGCGAGCACCCGGACGCTGCCGGTCGACGGCCGGACGTTCGGTGAGCTCGCTGCGTTCGTGGGCGTCGACCTGGTCGACGGTTTCTCGGTCGGACACGACACGCCTGACCTGCCCGGTGCCGACCACGTCGTCCGGCTCGACGACCGTGCCGCCACACTCGTCGGCGACTGGTACGCGTTCTGCGACTGCGTCCTGATCCGCGTCCTCGCCGAGCGACCGGACTCCACGCCCACCGGGCTGCAGGTGTGGCCGGAGCACTTCGACCTGGGAACCGACCTGGATGCGACACCGGGCGGGGAACGGATGAACGTCGGCGGCTCCCCCGGCGACTCGTACTCGGCTGAGCCGTACCTGTACGTCGGACCGCGGAGCACGGCCCGGCCGGGTGACCCGGACTACTGGAACGCCCCGTTCGGCGCTGCGATCGGGCTCGGCGAACTGGCGGCCTCGGGACGGCCCGATCAGGCCGCGCTCGAGTTCCTGCGACGGGGCGCCTCGCTGCTCACCGAGGCCTGAGCCGATGATGCCTGAGCCGATGACCTCCGACCCGACAGAATCCGACCACGACAGGACTCGCCATGACCACGAACCGACCGGAACGACTCATCACCGACCACCGGGACACCCGCTACGGCGAGGTGATCGCGGCGTTCGCCCGTGACGGCGGCTTCGCCGCCGAGGTCTACGGGACCCAGTTGCTCAACGATTGTCCGGCCGTACTCTGGGACGCTCTCGACCCATCGGCGATCGCCGAGGAGCTCGGGGCGCTGATGGTCAAGCTCAACGGTCCCCGCCACTGGACGCTCGACGGGCTGGGCACCAAGGTCGAGGTGGTCGAGCCGGTGCTGCGTGACTTCGGCGGGCTGATGACACGCCGGATCGCCGTCGTGGAGCTCGGCGACAACCCGCTTGTCGCCCCGTACACCGAGAACCACGTGAACCGGGGCGCCGTGTTCTTCTTCGACGCCGGCAAGCCGGTGTTCGAGCTCGTGGCGCCCGACGGCACGGCGTACGTGATGCAGTCGTACTGCATCGGCGTCGATCCGACCCTCGACCTGGACGCCCTGCCGGCGCTCGGCGAGCGCCTCTCGCCGCCAGCGGGCTGGACCTACCGGAGCCGCGTGCTCGACGAGGAGCTCGTCGTCGACACGAGCGACCACCTCGCCACCGTCCTGCAGGACGAGCTGGAGAACAGCTACACCCTGCCGTACTGAGAGTCTCGGTGGCCACGGGCCCACGGACGCGATCGTGAGCCCGTGGCGTCGGGCGATCGCAACCGTCAGGAGGTGTCGGACCCGGTGGAGGATGTGCGCACGCGTGGTGGGGCGACGACCCGTCTGGCAACGGGCCGGCGATCAGGGCGCAGCGGCGTCCTGCGGGTCGCGCTGGCCGGCATGGTGTCGCTCTGCGTCCTCGGAGGGGCGGCCGATCCGCCCGGGGTGACACCGCTCGTCGACCGGGACCGGTTCCACGTCGGGAGCGTCACCAAGACCTTCACCGCTGCGCTGATCATGCAGTTGGACCAGGACGGCCTGCTGTCCCTGGACGACTCGATCAGCAACTGGGTCGAGTTCCCGAACGGCGATGCGATCACGGTCGAGATGCTGCTCGGCCACACCAGCGGGCTCCCCGAGTACTACGAACTGCCGGGAGCCACCGACACGACCACTCCTGCGCAGGCGATCGACCTGGTCGCCGCCGCACCCGTGCTCGCCACCGCGGGTTCGGAGTTCTCCTACGCCAACACCAACTACCTCCTGCTCGGGCAGATCGCCGAGCGGGTCACGGGCACCACGTGGGAACAGGAGGTGCAGCAGCGGTTCATCGAGCCGTTCGGTCTGACCGAGACCTCCGTCTGGACCGGCGAGGCGCAGGGGTCCACCGTCACGGGGTCGCGGATGGAGTGCGACTACCCCGGCGAGGCGCCGTGTGATCCGCCCCGGCCGCTCCCGCTCGTCCCGGTGGACGACAACGCCTTCTGGGCGAACTCGTGGGCGGCGGGTGCGCTCGTGTCGACCCCCGCGGACCTGGCCCGCGGGATGCGGGCGCTCGTCATGGGCGAGGTCGTCGACCGGGACCACGTCGACCTGATGACGACCCCCACGGCAGAGTCGATCGAGTCGTTCGCCGAGCTGCCGCCCGCCGGACCGCTCAGGCTTCTCGGCATGGGACTCGGCCTGGCCACCTACGAGATCGACGGACTCGGCACGGGCTACGGGCACAACGGCCAGGTCCCAGGGTGCGTCTCCAACGTCGCCCATCTGCCCGACGCCTCCCTCACGGTGGCGGTCGCGTCGAACTTCGAGCAGGTCGACAACCTGGAGCTGCTCGGCGAGGTGGCAGTCGCCGCGACGTCGGTCGGTTCCTGACCGAACCATCGGTGCGCGGCCGCGAATCGCCGAACCACCGCTACAGAACCACGTTCGAGTCTGGCCACCGAACAACCGGACGCTGCGACCTGCCGATGACTCAGGAGTGGTCCCAGAGCATGCCGCCAGTGCCGTCGACATCCAGGAGTCGCTGCTCCGGGGACTCCTTCTCAATGTGTCCGATCAACCCCTGGTAGACGCCGTAGCCGACGAGCTCACGCAGGCGTGGCTCGAACGTCGCCACGAGCGCCGGGGCCAGGCCGAGCTGTTGGTTCTCCTGTTGGCGAACCCAACCGGCGCAGTAGTTCATGGCGATCCCGACACGATCGGTGTCGGTCGTGTTGGCGCCACCTCCGTGCCAGAGGCTCCCGTGCCAGACCAGCACGTCACCACGTTCCATCAGGGCGGGGACGGTGTCGTAGTCACCACCGAAGGTCGGCTTGCCCTGCGTGTGCGAGCCCGGCACAACCCTGGTGGCCCCGTTGGCGTCGGTGAACGGGGTGAGCGCCCACATGGTGTTGCACACCACCGGCGGGTGCGGCGGGGTCAGCGGGAACAGCTGGTCGTCGGCGTGGATCGGCTGTGCGGTCTCGCCCGGCTGGATCCGGACGGAACTCAGGCTCGACACCAGACAGCCCGGGTCCAGAACGCCCTCGACGACGGGAAGCACACGCGGATGCACCGGGATCCGCTCCCACAGCTCGCCGTGCCGCAGCAGGTTGTACACGCGCAGCGTCGAGCGTCCCTCGAACCCGTTGTCGGCCGGCCGGGTACCGAGCTCGGCCTCGACTCGAGCGAGGTCGTCGAGCAGCTCGTCGCAGGCATCGGCATCGAGCACGCCCCGGACGACGGTGTGGCCGCGTTCGGCGATATCGGCCAGGCGACTCGGCAACTCGTCGTCGTGGACCGTCACGTCGTGCTCCTGTCAGTTCACCATCACGCTCGATCGCATGGGCGGTCGACCTCGCCCAACGTCTAGCGTGTCAGGCGGCGTGGGTTCCTGTCGGGAGGGCAGGAACCCGGCGGGGCGGCGAGCTGGGAGGCCTGAGCCATGGGGCGGTTGGGTGGTTGCGTGAACACCGGGTCGGCGAGGAGCCGTCTGGTGTCGTGGGTCGTCGGTGTCTCGGTGATCTCGATGCTGTTCGCCACGGGCGCAACGGCCTGTGTCGCACTTCCGGCGCCAGCGCCACCCCAGCCGCCGGACTGCACTGATCCCGTCTGCCCCTTGGCCGCCGCCGCCCGCGGCCGCGGGATCCGGGTCGGAGCCGCGGTCGAGGCCGACGACCTCATCAGCAATCCTGCGGTCGCAGACGCCGTCCGGCGGCACTTCACCTCGGTCACCACCGAGAACGCGCTGAAGCTGTCGGTTGTCCGGCCGTCACCCACGCTCTGGAACTGGGGGCCGGCCGACACCGTCGTCGCGTTCGCCGAGACCAACGATCTCGAGGTGCGGGGTCACACCCTGGCGTGGGTGAACGAATCCGGCAGCCAGAACGGCCTCCCGGCGTGGATGCGAGATCTCAACGACCCGAGCGAGTTCCGAACGGCCATCCTCGACAGCGTGAGCGCAGTCGTGGGCCGGTATCAGGGGCGCGTCGATCGCTGGGATGTGGTCAACGAGCTGTTCGAGTACCCGGTCGGCGTGCAGGCGCCATCAGCGTTCGACCGTCTCGGACCGGACTACGTCGCCGAACTGTTCGAGGTCGCCCACGCAGCCGACCCCGGTGCCGAACTGTGGCTGAACGAGGTGTTCACCGAAGTGTTTCCCGCCAAGGGTGATGCGCTCGTGGCCCTCGTCTCCTCACTCCGGGACCGCGGGGTGCCCATCCACGGCGTCGGACTGCAGACTCACCTGACCCTGTCACCAGCGGCTCCGAACCCGGGTTCGGTGAGCGGTCTGGTCGCCCGTCTCCGGGCTCTCGGGGTCGAGGTGGCGATCACCGAGTTCGACGTTCCGCTCGGACCGCTCCGAACCGAGCAGCAGCAGGTGGACATCTACCGGCAGGTCACCGCCGAGTGCCTGTCGGCTGGTTGCACCGAGATCACCGTGTGGGGGGTCGGGGATGCCTTCACCACATTGGACACAGCGGGTCAACGGCAGAACAACCCGCTGCTGGCGGCGTTCTTCTCCCTCCCGTCCACCCCGCTGCTCCTCGATGTGAACCTGAGGCCCAAGGCGGCCTACGCCGCTGTGGTGGCTGCGCTCCAGCGCACCCCGACCCCCGGCTGACTCGACCTTCGGATCCGGTCCCCGGATTCCGGAGACGACCCTGAAGGTCGCCGGTTCCGCTACGACTCGAGAACCTCGCGCTGAAGTTCTCGGCGGCGCGTGCCGAAGGCGTGTCGGTGAGCAGCACGATCACCTCCCAGTCGACCTGCGGCGTGCGTCGCGCCATGACGGGAGCGGTCGTCGCCGTGGCGGCCCTCGTCACTGCGGCCTGCCTCCCGTCGACCCCGTCCCCGCCGACGCGACCCGCACCGATCCCGACCACGACGGTCGCCCCGCCCCCGACCGTTCCACCGACGCCGTCACCGGGCGGGACGTCGCCCCGCTTCGCCGTGACCACGGCTCCGCTGGGTGAGCTGTGGGTCGATCCGGTGGGCGGGTCGGACGCGGCCACCGGTGCGTCCCGCACCACCGCGTTGCGCACCCTCGCCGAGGCGTGGCGCAGGATCCCCGCGTCGCAGGCCCTGACGAACGGCGTCCGTGTCCAGATCACCACCGGCGAACTGGCCGAGTCGGCGATCCCGAACTACTTGGAGCACCGGTGGGGCACGGCGTCGGCGCCGGTCGTGTTCAACTCGGTCGACGGTCCGGGACGAGCCCGACTGCTCGGTGACCTCAACGTGTTCGACGTGCGCCACCTGTACCTGACCGGACTCACGATCGACTCCCCCGGCGACTCGTTCCACTGTGAGCGCTGCGACCACCTGCTGCTCCGACAGGTCACCATGGACTCCAACGGCGGGTGGGAGACGGTGAAGGTCAACCAGTCGTCGAACGTGTTCATCGAGGACTCGGTCCTGACGGGCGCCGGCGACAACGTCGTCGACTTCGTGGCGGTCCACACCGGGCACATCGTCGGCAGCGTGATCTCCGATGCCGGCGACTGGTGCGCCTACGTGAAGGGCGGCAGCTCCCGGATCGTCGTCGACGGCAACGAGATCCACGACTGCGGCAACGGTGGCTTCGTCGCCGGGCAGGGCACCGGTTTCGAGTTCATGACCGCACCCTGGCTGCGTCACGAGGCCTACGACGTCGTGGTCACGAACAACATCGTCCACCGCACCGCCGGCGCCTCACTCGGCGTGAACGGCGCCGCCGGCGTCCTCGTCGCGCACAACACCGCCTACCGGACCGGGTCGCGGAGCCATGCGCTCGAGGTGTACCTGGGTGCGCGCTCCTGCGACGGCGACACCGCCGGATGCGCGGCCAACCGGTCACTCGGCGGGTGGGGCGGCCCAGGACTGGACGGCCAGTGGATCCCCAACGACACGGTGTCGTTCATCAACAACCTGGTCGTGAACCCGCTCGGGTCGGCCAGCCCCTGGGGGCAGGTGGCGGTGCAGGGTGCGGCTGATGCGCCGTCCGGCAGCGGTGTGCCGGCGGGTCGGAACGCCGACGACGGCCTGCGGATCACCGGCAACGTGTTCGCCAACGGCGGCAACTCCATGTCCGTGGTCGACGGCCCGGGATGCAACCGGCCGACCTGCAACGACACGCTCCTCCGGGCGACCAACCGGCTCACCGGACCGGACAGCCTGTTGGTGGCCCCCGAGTCGGGCGACTGGCGGCCGATCGGAGGGGCGGTGTCCGGCGGGGTGACGATCGCGTTCACCTGGCCCGAGCGGGAACCGGGGACGGGCACCTGGACGCCGCCGTCGACGTGGACCACGACCCGGACCGGCGCAGCACGGACCGGTGACCGCCCCGGGGCCCTGTAGCGGCCGGAGGGGGTCGGTCGGAGGTTCACTCGTCAGGGGCGCCGAGCGCTGCACACCATCCGGACGGTGGACCGGACCACAGCGTCCCGGTGGGCTCCGGCCACCGTGGGTTCCAGCAGGTGGTGCACGGGATCGACCAGGGTCAACGTGCCGCCACGGAACAGCGCGGCCTCGGTCGGATCCACCTCGACCGTCCGACCCGCCAACGGGGTCAGGTCGCCGCAACCGTGCAGGCCGATCACGGTCGAGGCGGTGATCAGGTCACCGGGAAGGTTGACCGACGACAGCGTCGGATAGCCCAACACGGTGAGCAGACCCGGGCGTCGGGCACACCACAGGGCTCCCCGATCGAGTCGACGGACGTCGTCCCACAGTACGTCGCACCCTGCCTCGGCCAGGTCGGTCACGGCGTGATCCACCGCAACGGCGTCCTCCGGCAGGATGACGGCCCGCCGGTCGAGCCGGGTCGGATCGACGACCGGACCGACCGGTGGGGGGTCCCGAGGCACCGACGATGCGATCATGACGCGGATCGACGCCCTGGTCTGGCCGGCGATCCCGACCTCGACCATGCCGCTGAGCCGATCGGCGACGTCCTGTCGTCCCGACCGCCGACAGGCATCCCGCAGTTCCACGATGCGGTCCTCGTCCACCGCGTCCATGACCCTCCCGGCGCTGAGCCCGTCCCGGCCATCGAGCAGCAGCGCCAGGATCAGGGCCGGCAGGTAGGTGCTGGGGAGGGCCTCCCACCAGTCGTCCCGGCCGCCGGGCATGAGCGCCAGCCACCGCTGCGCCACACGCTGCGCCTCCTGTTCGACATCACCCGAACGTCGGAGGTGCGGCAGGGACGCCCGGACGGCGAACGGCGACCGGGCCGCCGATGAGTTCAGGAGCACAGGACTCGAGCCGCGGCTCGTGGCCAGAGCCGCCAGGTGGGGACCGGAGGTCGGGTGCCCCACGATCCGGACCGTCGGACGCTGGTCAGCGCCGAGCTCGATCGCGTCCATGAAGGATCGACGGTGCGGCTCGTCACCGACCACGATGACCAGACCCGTGGCCGGCAGCTCGCCGTGATCGTTCACCCCCAGGATGGGACCCCGGGCGCCGATCTCGGCCAGGTCACTTCCGGCGGCGAACCACAGGTCCATGCCGGTGACGTCCCGGCCGGGGACGGCACCGTCGGACGAGCGGACCGCCAGGGCGACCGAGGCCGAGGCCAGGAGCTCGATCGGATCCCTGACTCGCGTCCGGATGGACGCCGGCACGTCACCGGCGGCGCCGTCGAGGAGTTCGACCGCCATCTCGCACCAGGGTGCCGCCGCCCCCACCCGCCCGTCGAAGAGCGCCAGCGCGGTCGCCACGGCGTCCTGCACCACGTCCCGTTCGGCCGGACTCAGGCTCTGCCAGGTGTCGGCGATCGGGTGGTGCGGGGCATCGGGGACCCGGAGCTGCTCGGCCAGCCACTGTCGTTCGAGACCGGGCGCAGGCGCATCGCTCGACCGCATCGCAGGCAGACCTGCTTCGATCCGACGGCCGTGGGACCGAACGGTGCACGTGTCGACGTCGGGAAGGAGATCAGCGAGCAGGTCCGATCCGTTCGCCACGCGGGCGACCGCCCGTTCGAGGTTCCCGAACCTCGGGCCCCAGCAGAGCGGCGGATCGGTCAGGTCGTCGAGATCCTCCCGCAGGAACCCGTCGACCGGCGCCAGCTCGTCGATGGCGACCACCGGTTCCTCGACCCGGGCCGCCCCGCCGGCACCCGCATCACCGTCGGTCTCACCATCGACCGCGTCATCGAGCTCGTCATCGAGCTCGTCATCGAGCTCGTCATCGAGCTCGTCCGGATCGTGATGGTCGACCGGGTCCGTCCATGCCGGCCGACGCGAGCGACGGCGACGGGCACGCAGCACGGCCCGGCGCTGGACCCGCTGATCCGCCTCACGGGTGAGCTCACCGATCCGCTCGACGATCGCCTCCGACCGGGCGGGAACGGCGTGGTCGGCCAGCGACTCGCGGTCACCGAATGTCCCTCTGGAGCAGCGGATGCACACGCTGACCAGTCCCGGCTCGACTGCCTCGACCACCGCTTGGTGCCAGCCTCCCGGCCGACCCACGACGAGGGACTCCACCCGGCGCCCCAGGAGGGCCAGGTCCAGCCGATCCAACAGGTTCTCATCGACGACCGACCCGTCGTCGGCCACGACCGTCAGGATCCTGGAGTCGGGTCGGAGTCGGGTCGCGATCGCCTTCACGACCTGCTTCGGGATGACGGCCACGCTGCTGCCCCCTCGTCGTACCTGTGCTGCGCTCGGTCCAGAGTGTGCGCGCGGATTCGAGCACGTTGCTCGTCGGATCGGCCTGATTTCAGAGAAATCCGGTCGAGGTGCACCCAGATGCGCGCGCAGCGCGCCACTCTCCCCCACGCTCCGTCACCTACGGCCACACCAGGACCTGAACGGGCGCATCTGCTCCACTCCCCCAGCACCCCGATTCCCCAGCACCCCGATGGACGACCGGCGACCACCTGCGAGACTGCGGCATGACCGAACACCGCATCACCGTGGTCCGGGACGAGTCGCTGGACGGTCTGGTCACGATCACCCTGGACCGGCCCGCCAAGCTGAACGCCCTCGACGTGGCCACCCACCACGCGTTGCAGGAGGTGCTGGTCGAGCTCGAGACCGACGTGCGGGCGCGGGTCGTGGTGCTCACCGGATCGGGACGGGCGTTCTCGGCCGGTGCCGACATCGGCAGCCGACCGGACGGGCGGCCGCTCAACGATCAGGACCGACTCGCCCGGGTCCACCTCGGTGGTCGGACCTGCGAACTGATCGATCGACTCCCCCAGGTGACGATCGGCGTGGCCAACGGACTGGCCGTCGGCGGCGGGGTGCTGCTGCTGGCGAGCTGCGACCTGCGGCTCGCCGCCGACGACGCCTGGTTCTCGGTCCCCGAGGTGGAGCTCGGCATGCCGCTCACCTGGGAGGGCATCCCCCGACTGATGCGGGAGCTCGGCCCGGCCCGGACCCGCGAGGTTGTGATGCTCTGCGACCGCTTCACGGCGGCGGATGCCGAGCGGTGGGGTCTCGTGAACCGGTTGCACCCGGCCGCCGAGTTGACCGAGGCGGCCCGGGACCTGGCGGCCAGGCTGCTCTCCATGGACACCCTCGCCCTGGCCACGACCAAGCGCGGGTGCCGGGCCGCCGCCGACACCCTGGTCCCACCGGCGGTGGCGTGGAGCGACCCAGAGCTCATGCTCCTGGCCTACCGCCAGGGGACGCTCGGGAATCCGTCCGACTAGGTTCACCCCGTGCCCGGATCACACGTTGCCCGGATCGTCACGGCGGTCGTGGCCCTCGGCGCGTTCGGGGCGGCCTGTGCCCCGAGCCCACCGCCGCCCGCACCGACGAGGCTCCAGGTGACGACACAGCTGACGGTCTGTGGTGGGGTCATCCCGCCGCCGGGCCAGCCGTGGTGCCGGACGAGTCGGGTGGCACGCAATGTCGAGGTGCGCTCGGGGCGGGATGTCGTGGTGGACGGGACGACCGATTCGAACGGCCGCCTGCTCGTGGTGGTGCCACCGGGCCGGGCCACGGTCGCCGTCACCGACGCCAACGACTACGAGCAGTGCGACACCGTGACGGTCACCGCCGTCGAGAACGCCACGACGCCGGCCGTCCAGACCTGCACGATCATGGCTCCCTGACCGTTCTGGCCGGGACGTCGCTGCGCCGGATCAGAGGGTGAGCGTGACGACCGGCGGATCGTGGTCCGACACCTTGTGTCCATCGACGCTCGGCGGTCCGGGAAGGATCTGGTAGCGGTCGTAGACATCGTTGCCGATGTGGACGTAGGTCATGTCGGTGACGGCAGATGCGAGCCCGTCAGTGACCAGGATGTGGTCGAGGGTCTGCAGTCGTCCGTCGAACTGGAAGCTGTACGCCAATCCCGCCGGGACCAGGTCCCAGAGGTTGTCCAACGACGTCGCCGGTCCTTCGAGCACAGCGAGCGGGCTCTCGTCCTCGAACGCGTTCAGGTCGCCCATCACGATCGCCTCCCCACCAGCTCCCTCGACCGCTGTCACCTGGTCCCGGAGGAACGCCGCCTGGGCGTCTCGGCAGGCATCCGGAGCCGCCTTCGAGGAGAAGTGGTTCATGAAGAGCGAGACGCTGGTCGCACCGAAGGTGACGTCGAGTCGGAGGGGCGGTCGGTCGAAGAGTCGCCCTGTGATGTCACTGCACGTTTCGGTCGTCGGATTGGTCGCCGTCCCGCCCACCTGGACCACCGAGCTCACGCTCACCGTGTCCTTGACCAGGTAGCCGACGTCGATGCCCCGATTGTCGTTGCCCTCGACGAGGTACGCCGTGTACCCGCCGAGTTGGGTGGCCACATCCTGGAGGATCGCCAGATCGACGACCTCCGCAACGCCGACGATGTCCGGTCGGGCGAGTCGACCGTCAACGGCCTCGGTGATCCGATCACGCTTGAGCTCGTACTCGGGGGTCGTGATGGTTCCGCCGTCGTTCGATCCTCCGACCGGGAAGTAGTTCTCCACGTTGAACGCTGCGATGCGCAGACTGCCAGCGGGCGCCGGGTCCAGCGCAATCGGATACCCGACCGTCGGATCCCCGGTCACGGTCGGCAGATTGCCGACCTGGACCATCACCTTGTAGTGGTCGAACGAGTAGGCGAGGGGCCCGGACACGCCAGTGAGCGAGTCGAAGAGGTCCGCCCCGACGAACGTCGTCGAAGGGCTCGACGGCCGGCGGGGAACACTGGGGTTGCCGGCGCCGGCGTCGGCAGCCAGGGCGAACAGCCCCGGAGCAGCGGTTCCCCGGAGGATTCGGCCGGTGCTCGGGCCCGGCGTCAGGAAGAGCTCGCCGAACTTGTTGGTCCCCCCCGAGTTGGCGACCGCAGTCGCCGAGCTCACGCGCATGCCCTCGAGTTGCTCGAACCGATTGCGATTCGCCGTCGCCGGGTCGATCGACACCGACGTGGGCAGCGGCTGGGCCGACGCCAGCACGGTGACGCCCGAAGCGATCGAGGACGGATCGATCACCGTCAACTCGAAGTGGTCGCGAACGACGCCCGTGACCCGAACCCGCGAGCCGATCGAGAACGCCGCGACTGCGTCGCTCGCGCTGTCGAACTGAACGAAGACACCCTCGGACGTGGTCGGATCAAGATCAGCGTCCACATCCTCCTCCTGCACGAAGAACCCACGATCGCTGTGGAACACCGCACCCGAGTTCGACTGCCCAGCAAGATCGTCGTGCCCGGTGACGATGCCCTCGATCGTCACCGTCTGGCCGAGCAGCGGTGGATTGTCGGCGGCGTCACCCACCGACGGCGCCGGGGTGTCGACCGCTGGGTCCGGGGCCGGACGCGATCCCTGCACCGCGCTGATCAGGGTCACGGCCGAGGGAGGCGGGGCACAACTGTTGGACGTGCCCGGGGTGGGTGACCCCAGGCCGTACCCGATTGTCACGAGCCGGCCACCGGCCCCGTCGGGGCAGCGCTGGATGCTCTGGGTGGTGCCCAGGTTCGCGCCGTTCTCGTCGACCTGAGGCTGACCCGGGGTGAGCACCGACAGCAGCGTCGGGTCATCAGCATCAGCCGTGTCGTAGACGACGGCGTCACGGAGATTCGTCGAGGTCACTGCCGTGTTGTTCGGGAAGGCCGTGGCATCCGCCTCGTAGAGGGCGACCGCGTCCTGGCCGTTCTGGATGAGGTCGGTGCCCGGCGTGACCACGAGATCGCAGTTGGCAACGTTGGTCGCGTTGCCGCACAGCACGAAGAACCCACTCGTGTCGGTGCTCCGCCCGTCCAGATCGACCGCCTTGTAGCTGAGGTCGTTCGAGCCATTGAAGAACACCAGCGAGAGCCCGGTGAGCGAGGTATTGGGGTCGGCGAAGATCTCGACGAACTCGGCGGCGTCGGTGCCCGCCTGATCGGAGTCGACCTCATTGATGAGCGGCGCCACCGGGAGCGGTGGGACCGTGGTCGTGGTGGTGGTCGGCACCGTCGTCGTGGTGGTCGGCACCGTCGTGGTGGTGGTCGGGGACGTCGTCGACGTTGTGGTCGGCACCGTGGTGGTGGTCGTGGTGGGCGGCGGAGCGTCGACGGCGGCGTTCGTCTCACCCGGCGTGTTGAACGCCTCACCCACGGCCGGGGTGCCGGCGAACCCCGAGATGCCGGCCAGATCGAAGTCGTTGCGCAGCCAGTCCGACGTCGAGTCGGTGTCATTGGAGTCCGGGATCCGGGAAGCACCACCGACCGTGAAGGTCCCGCCGTCGAAGCTCGATGTCAGGGTCGTGCCCCCGTAGGACCGGTCGGATGCTCCACCGTCCGACACGGCAACGGCGTCGACGACAGCCGACCCGACCGCCACATCGAGAACGCCGTCGTCGTTGGTGTCCAGGTCGGTGCCGACCGTGGGCGCCGGGCCCCGGACGAGCAGGAGCGACATGGTGCCGTTCTCGAGCGCGTTGTCGAGCGCTCCGCTCTGCCAGTAGCCCTCCGGGCCGGCCGATCCGACTGTGATCACCCGATCGAGCGTCCCTGCCTGCGGACTGTCGCCTTCGATCGACAGGATCGAGTAGTCGGAATACGAACCGAACGGAGTCCCGGCGATCTCAACGAACTCATTGGTGTCGGTGCCCACATGGTTGGCGACGAACTCGTTGAGGACCGGGCTGACCAGAACCGGCACCGTGGTCGTGGTCGTCGGCTCCGTCGTGGTGGTCGTGGTCGTCGGCACCGTCGTGGTGGTCGTGGTCGTCGGCTCCGTCGTGGTGGTCGTCGGCACCGTCGTGGTGGTCGTGGTCGTCGGCTCCGTCGTGGTGGTCGTGGGCACCGTCGTCGTGGTCGTCGGCACCGTCGTCGTGGTCGTGGGCACCGGGGGTGGAACGCACGCTGCTGCGACAGCGCCTCCGGCGATCACGAGCAACAGAGCGGAAAGACAACGGCGCATGGAGACTCCTCGGGACGCGGAACGGGCTCACCTGCATCTCACACCCATGGGGTTGACGGGTAGTTGACGTGGAATGCACCCGTGCTGGAGATTCGAAGGAATCGAGGTGTCCGGTCGATCGCAGACCGAGCCGGCACGTGCTCCGGATGCGGCCCGGGACGCAACTGGATCGGCCCCGCCCGAGGGCGGGGCCGATCGCTTTCCCGTGAGCAGAACCTGCTCAGCTCAGGTCATCGACCTCGAGCAGGTTCATCTGGCCGAACTCCACGAGTTCCGCATCCGGGTTCGCCTTGTGGACCTGGTCGACGAACAGGTACTTGCCCGGTTCACCGATCACATCCAGCGGGACGATGCCCGACGACTCCTCGTCCTGAGTGATGAAGGTCGCCGGCGCCTGCGTGAAGAAGGCGGGTGCGTGGACACCGACTCGACGGATCTTCTTGGTCGACACGTCGAACTGCCAGATGCCTGCCAGGTAGGCCGAGTTGCCGGGATCTTCCTGGATCAGGATGTCCCCACCGGCGGTGGTGGTGATGTTGTCCATCATCCGGGGACCGGCCTGCTCCGCTGCCGACTTCGACGCGTCGTAGGCCGGGCCCGAGAAGAGGATCTCCGCAGTCCCACCCAGGCTCGGGTTGGAGGCATCGACGAAGGTGATCTTCCAGATCCGACTCACGCCCGTGATCGATGCAGTGGTGACGAAGTAGAGGGTGTTCGGGTCGTTGACGTCCCACGACGCATCCTCAGGCCGGTTGAACTGGGTGATGCCCGCTGCGACCGAGTCAGTCTGCAACTGCGCTCCGGTCTTGCTCTCCACGTCACCCAGGTCGGGAACCGTGAATGGCGTGGGGCCGGCGAGGGTCGTTGCGTCGTTCTCGGTGAGCAGTCCTGCCACTGCGATGCCACCCAGAGTGCCGTTGGTCAGACCTGCTGCCACCACCGGGTTGGGATCGTTGGTCTTCGTACCTGTGTAGACGTAGACCTGACCGGGCGTGGTGTCATCGGTGCCGACGACGACGGTGGACGTTCCCGTTCCCGGATTGGCCAGGGCGTTCTCCCACGAGAACTTGCCGAGCCAAGGGAGTTCGAACGCGGTGCCGGCCTCTGGCCCGGTGACGACGTTCGCGAAGGCGCGACCCTCGGCACCGACCTCCTCGCCGGCCATGAAGATCCGCTCGGTCGTGCCGGTTCCGGTCGCGGCGTCGTAGAAGGCGGACACCGCCGGCAGATCAGCCGAGCAGAACCGACTGAGCACGATCCCGCTCGCCTTCGCCGCCCACGATCCGGTCGCCGAGTCGTAGAGGGCGACGCCGGTGAGCAGATCCTCCCCGCTCAGCACCTCATACGTACCCTTGCGGACCACCCACTTCGAGATGAACGCACCCTTGGCACCGTGAGCGCGCACGATACCCGCCGAGCCCGTCAGTTCATGGTTGACGAAGACGGTGAAGGTGCCGTTCCCGTTGTCGAGCACGCCGGCGCCGTCGGGAATCCCGACGAACCGGTAGGGGCTCCCATCCGGTCGAGCATTCACCGAATCACCGACGCTGATGATCGGCTCGACGAGAGCACCGCTCTCGCCCAGAACGTAGGACGGCTTCGAGCTGCTACCGATGAACGTCGGCGCCACCGCCGGCGGCGGCGTGCACGACGCAGCCACGACTGCGGCTGCGGCTGCGACGGCGCTCATCCCGATCCACTTCTTTGATCGAATCACTCTTTCTCCCTTGGTCGTTCCCGGGCGCAACACCACTCGTTGCGCCCGGGAACCTAGGGAGCCCACCTTGCGGAGCCGGGGCACCTCGGTGCCGGGAAAGCGAACAACTGGCGAACCAACAACCTCCCGCCCTCACCCGATCAGATCGTCGACGATGCAGTTCCGGTTCAACTTCGGGCGAGCGGACCGGGCGGCGCTCTCCGACGATCGGAGGAGAGCCAGCCTGACTGATCAGCGGAACTCGAGGCCCTCGTAGTCCCCCGAGTTGCGCCACCCGTCGATGTAGGAGAAGAACGCCACCGGGCCGGCCGGGTAGCCGGCCACGTTGAGGAGCATCTCCTTGCCCAACGGCTGACCCTCGTTGTTGTAGTAGCCGGGGGTGCACTCGGCGTTCCCGAGGAACGACCCCGGGTTCCGCTCGATGCCCTCCACCCACTCACGCTCGGCCTCCGGAGTCACCTCGACCTCCTCGGCGCCGACCTCGAGGGCGTGGGCGACCACCAGGGCGATCGTGGTGGCGGACTCGACCAGGTTGTGGGTGACGTTCGAGATGAGGTTGGCGCCCTGGGCCATCCCGACGACGAACAGGTTGGGGAACCCGTGGACGTGGATCCCGTGCAGGCTCTGCATCCCGCCGGACCACCGTTCGGTCAACGTCACCCCGTCCCGGCCGACCGTCTCGTAGCCGGCGCGCCGCGCGTACTCGGTGCCGACCTCGAATCCGGATGCGAACACCAGGCAGTCCAGGTCGTGGTGCTCGCCCCCGACCCAGACGCCGGTGGCATCGATCCGTTCGACGCCCTGACCGTCGGTGTCGACCAGCTGGACGTTCGGCCGGTTGTAGGCGTCCAGGTACTCGTCGTGGAAGCACGGCCGCTTGCACAGCTGGCGGTACCAGGGCTTGAGCGCTTCGGCCGTCGACGGGTCTGACACGATCGCATCGACCCGGGCCCGGATCTCCTCCATCTTCTCGTCGTCGCTGTCGGCGAACGCCTTGGCGATGAGCTCCGGGGTGAACTCGCCTCCGGCGGTGACCTCGGCGACGACCCGGTCCCGGATCCGCTGGGCGATGTCGGTCCACCCGTCCTGGACCAGGTCGACGTCGGCGAACTGGCCGGTCTGGAGGGTGGCGAAGTTGACCAGCCACTCACGCTGCCAACCGGGGCCGAGGTCGAACTCGTCGGGGTCGAGCGGACGGTTGGCGCGCACGTCGATGGAACTCGGGGTGCGCTGGAAGACGAACAGCTCACCGGCGTCCCGTGCCAGGTTCGGAATGCACTGCACCGCAGTGGCACCCGTCCCGATGATCCCGACTCGCGTGTCGGCCCGACCCTCCATGGGTGTGC
>SXMI01000143.1 GCA_005777415.1 Actinomycetota bacterium
GTGGTCGCCGCGCTGGCGATCTGGTCGGTCGGGTTCCACACCCTGGGTGCGTGGTCACGCCAGACCTCGTGCTGGAACGACCTCCCGGTCGACGTCGACGACGACCCGGATCGGGTCTGGTCGCTCACCGACTCCCAGACCGGTCGGGCGCTGGGAGCGCTGGTCACCCACGGACCCCGCCGCATGGTGGCCGGACCGTGCTGAGCGCCATCCGTCCCGTGGCCGACCGGACCGGATTCCTGGACCGGCGACTGCTCGTGCCCGCGGTCGTCGGCTGGGTGTGGGCCCGCATCTGCGTCGGCGTCGGCTTCGTGATCGCCAACCAGCTCACCCCGGACCCGGCGCTGGCCGCCAAGGAGGACTTCCCGCTCCCCCGAGGCCTCATGTCGTGGGACGCGTTCTTCTACGAGCGGATCGCGGTGGCGGGCTACGGCGGCACACCTCCGGACGGGGTCCGGTTCTTCCCCGGCTACCCGTTCCTCGCCCGGTTGCTGTCGCCGCTGTTCGCAGGGCACGCCGACCTGGCGCTCGTGGTGATCGCGAACCTGGCGGCGCTCGCCGGGGCGGTCGTCCTGGCCCGGTTGGCCCGCGAGGCGATCGACGACACGGCCGATGGCCTGAACGCTGACGGTGGGTCGGTCGGCACCCGGACGGCGTGGATCGTCGCGGTGGTCCCGGCCGCCATCGTGTTCGTGTGGGCGTACTCCGAGGGGCTCGCGCTGGTGGCGACGGCGGCGACCCTGCTGGCCCTCCACCGGAGGGCGTTCGCCTGGGCCGGGGCCTTCGCCGCCGCCGCCTGCGTCATCCGACCGACGGGCCTGCTGCTGCTCGTCCCGATCGTCGTCGAACTGGTCCGCTGTCGACCGAGGTGGATCCCGGCGCTCACCTCGCTCATCGCCCCGGTCCTCGCCGTCGTGGTGTCCCTGGCGACCATCCGGGCGACGACCGGTTCGTGGACCTCGGCGTTCGATCAGCAGACACCGATCCGCGGCGAGTTCCGCAACCCGGTCGTCCGGGCCGGCGAGGCGCTCTGGGGACTCCGGTTCAACACCGACACCGAGCTCGCCCCGTACGTCGTGCTGTGGTTCCTGCTGCTGGCGTTCGCCGTCTGGAAGCGACAGCCGCTCAGCTGGATCCTCTTCAGCGCCGCGACCCTGCTCGTCGCCTGCTCCTCGCAGACCATCGACTCGATCGGCCGGTACGGCCTGCTGGCGGTGCCGCTGGTGGTGGCGCTCGCCCAGTGGGCCGACCGCAACTGGCGGACCGCCGTCGTGGGGGCCGTGGGGTCCGTCGGGTTGGTGCTCACCACCGTCCAGGTGCTCCAGGGCCGCATCGTCCCCTGAGCGCCGGCGGCCGCTCAGGTGATGCGACCCGCCGTCGTCGGCGCCGCGAGCGCCGCCCGGAAGAACTCCTCGTCCTCGAACAGGCCGACGTCACGCAGGAAGATGCGGCCGTACCGCTCGAAGTACACGAGCTGCTTCGACAGCAGGAAGATGCTCCGCTCGAAGTCGGAGTCCCAGACACCGTGTGCCGCGGCCGCAGCCCGGATGCGCCGCTGGTCCCGGAACCGCCGGTACACCGCACGGAGCGTCAGTTGCTCGGCCTCGGCACCGCGCACCTCGGCCACCGTCTGCTGCGGGGCGGTCAGCAGATCGGCCAGGCTGACCTGACCGAACGGCTGGGTGAGCACCGGCTCGATCGCCATCCGCATGAACGCCTCGACCTGCGCGTGGTCCATGCCCAGGTCCTGCTCGAGCACCGGCCCGTACATGCGCTGGGCGTGACGGGCGATGTCGGGCCACGCCGACTCGTCACCGAGCGCCGCCTCGATCAGCAACCGGAAGAACTGGTGGGTCTGCGGGTCGAGTCGGCCGACGATCCCCCAGTCGATCACCCCCACCCGGCCGTCGGGCAGGAGCAGCAGGTTGCCGGCGTGCACGTCGCCGTGGAAGGTGCCCCAGCGGATCGCCGTGAGCAGGAACCCCTTGATCACCTCCTGGACCACGGGTGCCGGGTCGTAGCCGTAGCTCGACACCGTGGTCAGGTCGTCGACCGGCACGCCATCCATGAACTCCATGGTCAGGACCCGGCGACCGGAGAGCTCCTCGAAGACCTCCGGGACCGTGATCCGCTGCAGGTTCACCTGGTCGAGCAGCCACCCGTAGTGGGTCATGGCGCGGGCCTCGTTGCGCAGATCCAGTTCCTCGCCGATCTGCTGGCGGAACCCCTGGAACATCGCCAGGAGCTGGCCGGCTGCGTACTCGCCCGTCTGCTTGGCGATCAGCTCGAGCAGCGGCTGGAACAGGTCCAGGTCGATCGCCACCTGCTGCTCGATCCCCGGCCGGAGCACCTTCACCGCCACGCGACGGCCGTCGCGGGTCGTCGCCTTGTGGACCACCGAGATCGACGCCCGTCCGATCGGCGTCTCCGAGAAGCTCCAGAACGCCTCGTCGAGCGGCATGCCCAGGTCGCGCTCGACGACCCGGCGCACCTCGTCGAACGGGACCGGCTGACCGGTGTCCAGGCACGACCGGAACTCGTCGGCCACGCCGTCACCGAACACGCCCGGTGCCGAACCGATCAGCTGACCGAACTTCATGAACGTGGCACCGAGGTCCTCGAAGGTCCGACGCAGGGGCCGGGCCCAGGCGTCGGGGGCGATCCGCCGGGTGATCGCGGATCGGACGGCCAGCGGGGCGAAGTGCCGGGAGCTGACCAGACCGATCTCCCGGGCCCGACGCACCAGGTCCGATCTCGGCGACCGGGGGAGCTCCAGGGGGAACACCCGGGGCACGGTCTCCAGACGGGCCTCGAGCTCAGCGGCGGTCAGGTCGCTCGCAGCCAGATCCGCCGCACTCAGGTCACTCGCAGTCACATCGGACCCAACCAGGTCACTCGCAGTCAGGTCGCGCTCGCTCACCCCCACATCTTCGCCGCAACCACGGCCCACCACCACCCCCACCCGCCGGGCCGCCACCCCCACCCCACCGTGAGCCCCCCACCGCCCCACCGTTCTCGGTGCACACAACCCCACCGGCGGACGGTCACCGCACCGAGAACGCCGCACTCCGCCCCCGCGGCCCACCACCCCACCGTTCTCGGTGCACAC
>SXMI01000144.1 GCA_005777415.1 Actinomycetota bacterium
CATGCCGACCACACCGGCCTTGGACGCCGTGTAGGACACCTGACCGATCTGGCCCTCGAGCGCCGCCACCGACGCCGTGTTCACGATCGCACCGCGGGTGCCGTCCTCGTCGACCGGATCGGTCTGGGACATCGCGGTCGCAGCCAGCCGCGTCACGTTGAACGTGCCGGTCAGGTTGATGTCGATGACCTTCTTGAAGATCTCCAGGTCGTGGGCGGACTCGTAGCTGCCGTCCCGACCGATCGTCCGGGTGGCCCACCCGATGCCCGCCGAGTTCACGACCGCCCGCAGCGGGCCCATCTCCTTGGCGGCCTCGACGGCGGCGATGACCTGCTCGGTGTCGGTGACGTCGGCACCGGCGAACAGCCCACCGACCTCCTTGGCGAGGGCCTCGCCCTGCTCGGCCTGGCGATCCAGGTCCAGCACGACGACCTTGGCGCCCTGCTCGGCGAGGGCACTGACGGCAGCCTCACCCAGGCCCGAGGCCCCACCGGTGACGAGCGCGGATGATCCGTTGAGTTCCAGCATGGGCCGAAACGTAGTGACGCGCGGACGGTCGGCGCCAACCCCGGGGCCGTCAGTAACGTGGTCGGGTGAGCAACGCCCGTTTCGAGCCCACCTGGGAGTCCGTGTCCACCCACCGGGTCCCCGACTGGTACGAGGACGCCAAGCTCGGGGTGTTCCTGCACTGGGGCATGTTCTCCGTGCCGGGCTGGGCCCCGCAGGTCCCCAACATCCAGGAGATGTTGCAGCGCCAAGGGCCCGTGGCCATGCTCCGGGACAACCCCTACGCCGAGTGGTACCTCAACACCATGCGGATCGAGGGGAGCCCCACCTGGCGGCACCACCAGGAGACCTACGGTGGAGCGCCCTACGACGACTTCCGGGCGCCCTTCGACGAGGGCTCGGGGACCGCCGACCTGGACGCGATCGCGTCGGTCTGCGCCGAGGCGGGCGCCAAGTACGTCGTGTTGACCTCCAAGCACCACGAGGGGTTCACGCTCTGGCCGTCCTCGGTGCCGCACCCGAGACTCGGCGCCTACCACGCAGCGCGGGACCTGGTCGGCGACCTGGGCGAGGCCGTCAGGGCCCGCGACATGCGCATGGGCCTCTACTACTCAGGCGGCTACGACTGGTCCTACAACGGCGCGGTGATGCGCCGGCCGGCCGACGCCATCCTGGCGACGCCCACCGGCGACGCGTACCTGCGGTACGCCACGGCGCACGTCCGGGAGCTCATCGACCGCTACCGCCCGTCCGTGCTGTGGAACGACATCTGCTGGCCGCCGGGCGGCAACCTGGCCGAGCTCTTCGCGCACTACTACAACACCGTGCCCGACGGTGTGGTCAACGACCGCTGGCTCGAGTCCACCATTCCCCGCAACTCGCTCACCGACAACCTGCTCCGGGCGGCCGGCGAGGTGGCCCAGGCGACGTGGCGGTTCCTGCCGAGCGGGTCCAAGACGCTCACGTTCCCGGCCGCGAACCACTACGACTTCACGACCCCGGAGTACACCTCGCTCGATCAGGTCTCCGAACGGAAGTGGGAGTCCACCCGGGGCGTCGGCCACTCCTTCGGCGCCAACCGCAACGAGCGTCCCGAGGACATCGTGACCGGGCGTGAGCTCGTCCGGATGTTCTGCGACATCGTCGCCAAGAACGGCAACCTGCTCATCGGGGTGGGTCCCGACGGCTCGGGTGTCCTCCCCGAGCAGCAGATCACCCCACTGCGGGGACTGGGGCGGTGGATGGCCGTGAACGGCGAGGCCGTCTACGGGACGCGACCCTGGACGACACCGTCGACCACCACGACGGAGAACTCGCAGGTGCGCTTCACCCGTCGCGACGACCGGGTCTTCGCCCTGCTGGTCGACGAACCCGGGGTGACCACCTTCGGACTGCGTGGCATCGATGCCACGGACGTCACGGCGGTGCGCATGCTCGGCGTGGACGACGACCTGACCTGGCACGCCGAGGACGGCGCCCTGTGGGTCACCGTGCCGGACCGGCTTCCGGTCTCGGCCGCCCACGTGCTCGAGGTCCGCGGCGACCTGCGTTCGACCGTCCGCTGAGGCCCGGCCTGTTGCGGGTGTCCGTCATCGCGGTCTGTCATCTCGACCAGCTCCACGGTGGGGCTTCGCAGACCGGCAGTCGATCCGACGGGTGTGTCGGCCACACTCACCCGCTGCGTCCGGACGTCAGGTAGCCCCGCCAGGCGACCAGAGCGAGGCGATCGGGAGCGCTGCAATCTGGTCCGTGAGGGCGAACCCGGCCGGCCCGGTGTGGAGGACCACGCCTGCGAGGAACCGCTCACCCAGGCGATCCCGCATCAACTCGAGATGCACGGCATCACAGCAGCGTGCCCGACTGGACCGCAGTTCGCTCCCCATCCGGACCACTCTGTGATGTCCAAACAGACCGACTGCCAGTCCCGGTCTCGACCACAGCGGGGCCGGACCCCCGGCTCGGTCAGATGTTCTTGGGCATCGGGAGGGCTCCCCAGCCCCCGCCTCCCGGCGTGAACATGCGCACGACATCGCCGGCGTGGAGCTGGATGGTGCACTTGTCGGGCAGGCGCTCGGCCCGCGCCTCATCGCCGACTGGCAGGAGCCAGTTCTCGCCGGGGGCGCCGGGCTCGCCGCCGGCCAACCCCCACGGTCGCGACACCCGCCGCTCGGTGATCAGCGAGACCGTGGCGTCCTCCAGCACCTGGAGGTCACGCTCGATGCCCTCGCCACCCGGCGCCCAGCCGGCACCACCGCTGCCACGCCGCAGCCGGTACCGCAGCACGCGCACCGGGTAGGCCCGCTCCAGCGCCTCGACCGGCGTGTTGCGGGTGTTGGTCATGTGCGTGTGCACGCCGCCCATGCCCGGCTGGGGCGCGGCGTCCGCACGGCCCGGGTGCGGCGGCCGACCACCCTGACCGCCGCCGACCGTCTCGTAGTAGACCCACCCCGATCGGGACGCGCCGTCGCCCGATCCGCCGACGAGCACGTTGTTCATGGTGCCCTGCGAGGCCGCCGGGACGGCGAGGCCGGGCACCTGGGCGAGCGCGAGCGTCGCCACGTCGACCACCCGCTGGCTGACCTCGACGTTGCCGGCGCCGACCGCCGCGGGGTACGAGGCCGCCACGATCGTGCCCGGCGGAGCCACGACCCTCACCGGACGAAGCACCCCGGCGTTGGTCGGGAGATCGCGTCCCAGCACGCTGTGGACCACGTACGCAACCGACGACACCGTCACGGCCTCGACGGCGTTCACGTTGCCGAGGCCCTGGGGGTCCGTCCCGGTGAGGTCGAACTCGACGCCCTCACCCTCGACCCGCACGGTGCAGCACAGGCGGGCCGGCGGGCCGCCCGGGCCGATCGAATCCATGCGGTCCTCGGCCGACCACTCCCCGTCGGGCAGCCGGGCGATCGCCGCCCGGGCCAGCCGTTCGCCGTGGTCGAGCACCTCGTCGGTCGGCTGCGCCAGGAACGGAGCGAGCCGCTCGGCGCCGACCACGTTCGCGCCGACCTGCGCGTCCAGGTCCCCGCTGCGCTCCCACGGCGTGCGGGAGTTGGCCAGGATCAGCTCGCGCAGATCCAGCGTGAGTCGGCTCGGCGGGATCCGCAGCCCCTCCTGGGCGATGTCGGTGGCATCAGCGGGGAGCGACCCGGGAGCGGCCCCACCCAGGTCGGCGTGGTGCGCACGGTTGGCCACCCATCCCCGCAGCACGCCGTCGACCCACACGGGGGTGACGACGGTGACGTCGTTCAGGTGGGTACCGCCCCGGAACGGGTCGTTCACGATGGCGTGCTCACCGGGTCCGAGCGCCGAGTCGGCCGGGCCGGCCCCGGTGTCGAACGCCCGCACCACCGCCGCCACGGATGCCGGCATGGACCCCAGGTGGACGGGGATGTGGGCCGCCTGGGCCAGCACCTGGCCGGACGCGTCGAAGACCGCCGCCGAGCAGTCGGCCCGCTCCTTGATGTTCGGACTGAACGCCGAGCGCTGGAGCACCGCCCCCATCAGGTCGGCGACACCCGTCAGTCGGGCGATCAGCACCTGCAGGTCGGCAGGCGACAGCATCACGACGCACCTCCCGGCCCCGAGGGACGAAGGATGAGCGAGCCGAGCGGGCCCGGCGTGCCGGTCCACCCGGCGGGCACCCAGACCGTGCAGTCGTCGCGGACCACCACGTCGGGGCCGACGACCGGCCCGCCGAACGGCGTCGCCCGGCCGAGCACCTCGGCCACATCGGCCGGAGCCGCCCCGGTGGCGACGGCCCGCACCGCCACGACCTCGACCTGCTCCCCGTCCCGGCGGAATCCGTTGCGGCGCCAGTGCTCGGCGGCGAACTCCTCCACCGAGCCCACGGTGACCTCGTGACTCTGGCCCCGGTAGCGGCAGTCCGCGAACGTGGCGACGACCGCCCCGGCCGGGTCCACGTCGTCGCCGAGCTGGGCGAGTGCCCGATCGGCGAGCTGCGCCAACGCCTCGTCGAGTCCGGCGTGGTCCGTCGGGACCGGCCAGGACCGGACCAGCTCCCGCCTGGGTGGTGAGGTCAACAGCCCCACCGCCGACAACGCACCCGCCGCCGGCGGGACGACGACCGCCGGGATGCCGAGCGCTGCGGCCAGATCGCAGGCGTGGAGCGGCCCGGCGCCACCGAACGCGACGAGTGCCAGACCGGACGGGTCGATCCCGCGCTCGACCGAGACGGTCCGCAGGGCCTGCTCCATCTGGGCGTCGACCACGGCGACGACACCGGCCGCGTCGACCCCCGACTCGTCGAGGGCTCGTCGGGCGGCCTCCACGTCGAGCACCCCCAGACCGGGGAACGGCACCCCGGCGGGGATCCGGCCGAGCACCAGGTTGGCGTCGGTCACCGTGGGCAGCCGGCCACCGTGCCCGTAGCAGGCCGGCCCCGGACGGGCCCCGGCAGACTCCGGTCCGACGAGCAGCGCACCCCCGGCGTCGAGCCGGGCCACGCTGCCACCTCCCGCGCCGATGGTGTGGAGCTCGAGCGACGGGGAGCGCACCGGGTAGCCCGCGACCACATGCCCGGGGGCCGACGCCGGCGCCCCGTCGAGGACCAGCCCCACGTCGGTGCTCGTCCCGCCCATGTCGAAGGTGACGGCATCGGGGAACCCGCAGACCATCGCCACGGCGGCGGCCGCGCGCACCCCTGCCGCCGGACCCGACAGGAGCAGCGACACGGGTCGCACCGCGGCCTCGGCCAGACCGACGAGCCCGCCCGCCGACGTCGTGACGACCACCTCGTCGGCCACCTCGCGGAGCCCCTCGAGGTACGGGGCGCAGACCGGTCGCAGCGATGCGTTGAGTACCGTGGTGACGGTCCGCTCGTACTCCCGGAACTCCGGGGAGATCTCGTACGAGGCGCTGACGTCCCAGCCGGCGGCCCGCAGTTCCTCGGCCACGGCGTACTCGTGGTCGGGGTTGAGGTCGGAGTGCAGCAGGCACACCGCCACCGCCTCGCAGCCCTCCGGAGGCAACGGCGCGAGTCCGGGTGCGTAGGGGACGAGCACCTCACCGGTGGCGTCGAGCCGCTCGATCACCTCGAGCCGGTCGCCCCGGGCCACCGGCGGCACCGGCCGGTCCGCCCAGGGGTCGTAGAGGTCGGGCCGATCCTGACGGGCGATCTCGATCACGTCGGCGAACCCGGCCGTGGTCACCAGGGCGACCCGGGCCCCCCGACCCTCGAGCAACGTGTTCGTGGCCACGGTCGTCCCGTGGGCGAGCAGCGACGGTCGGCCGGTGTCCCCCGCCGCACGGCCGGCCCGGACGCCGTCTCGGACGGCTCGACCCGGGTCGTCCGGAGTGCTCGGCACCTTCAGGACCCGGCCGTCGTCGGTGACCACGTCGGTGAACGTGCCACCGCTGTCCACGCCCACCCGTCGGCCGCCCCCGGACCCCGCTGCCTCCATGCTCAGACCTCGGGGAGGTCGAGGTGCCAGACCTCACCCTCCCGGCCCCGCTGGGCCAGGGCCCGCTCGAACCGATCGCGCACCAGCTCGGCGTCGGCGTCGATCCCATCGCTCACCGCGATCACCGAGTCGCACACCGACCGCAGCCACCCGTCACGCCGGGCCAGGGCACCCTGGCGGCCGGCCACATCGGCGGGACGGGTTCGCTCCAGCACCACGGTCCTGACCGCCTCGTCGCAGAGGCGGGCGAATCCGGCGGCCTCGACCTCGGGCCAGCCGGCGGTCGGGTCGGGGTACGGCAGGACCGCCACGTAGGGCACGTCGGCGGCCACGGCGGCCCGCGCGCCCAGCTCCTCGGCCCCGGGCCGGAGGCCGGTGAGCACCACCAGATCCGGGTGGAGCTCGGCCTGTGCCGTCAGGATCTGCGCCAGACGGTCCACCAGGAACGCCCCGGCCGGCGACCCGGCGAGGGCAGCCGACCGGAGCCCCACCACCGCCAGCCGCCAGCCCTCCGGGACCCGGCCGTCGCGCGCCGTCGGGTCCGCGGCCACGACGCCGCCGCCCCGGGGCGCGTGCGGCTCGCCGAGCTGGTCCTCGGTGGGCGGGGTTCCCCCTGACTCCCCCCGACCGGTCGCCGCGGCCCGCACGGCCAGGCGGTCGACCACGTCGTTCATCTCGTCACCGCTGTGACCCTTCACCCACTCGAGGCGGAGCCCCGGGCGGTCGCGGAAGTGCGGGACGAGCTGCTCCCACAGGTCCCGGTTGGCGACCGGCTGCTTGGAGGCGTTGCGCCAACCGCGCCGCATCCAGCCCTCCCACCACCGGTCCCGCCAGCAGTGCACGACGTAGGTCGAGTCCGAGACGATGACCAGGTCGTCGTCGAACCGCTCCGCCGCCCGCAGCGCGGCGGTGATCTCCATCCGCTGGTTCGTGGTCGCCGCGTCGGCGCCCGATGCCCACTCCCCACCCGGCTCGGCCCAGGCCCATCCGCCCGGGCCCGGGTTTCCGCGACAGGCACCGTCGGTGTAGACGTGACGTGCGCCGGCGCTCACGCCGCGAACCTACCCGTAGGCTGACCACGTGGAGAGCGACGCGAGCGACGACCCCGGCTACGCCGCCCAGCTGCCGGACATCGACCCGGCCCAGACCGAGGAGTGGCTCGACTCCCTCGACGACGTCGTCGCCCGACAGGGACCGGCCCGGGCCCGCTACCTGCTGGCCCGCCTCGAGGTCCGGGCTCGCGACCTGGCGCTCGGCACCTCGCTGCCCGTGAGCACCCCCTACGTCAACACGATCCCGACCGAGCACCAGGCGTGGTTCCCCGGCGACGAGGACCTCGAACGTGAGATCCGCCGCTACATCCGCTGGAACGCGGCCGCCATGGTCGTCCGCGCCAACCACTTCTCCGACGCGATCGGCGGCCACCTGTCCACCTTCGCCAGCTCGGCGGCGCTCGACGACGTGGGGTTCAACCACTTCGTCCGGGGCAAGGCCGGCGGCCAGGCCGGCGACCACCTCTACATCCAGGGGCACGCCGCCCCGGGCATCTACGCCCGGGCGTTCGTCGAGGGGCGGCTCGACGAGTCCGACCTCGACCGGTTCCGACTCGAGGTCGACGTGCCCGGCCGGACCGGCCGGGGTCTGTCCTCGTACCCGCATCCCCGACTCATGCCGGACTTCTGGGAGTACCCCACCGTCTCCATGGGCCTGGGGCCGATCCTGTCGATCTACCAGGCGCGG
>SXMI01000145.1 GCA_005777415.1 Actinomycetota bacterium
CATCGCCATCCTCGGGATCGACGAGCTCTCCGAGGAGGACCGGGTCACCGTGGACCGGGCCCGCAAGATCCAGAAGTTCCTGGCCCAGCCGATGTTCGTCGCCGAGGTGTTCACCGGCCTGCCGGGCATCTTCACCCCGGTCGAGGACACCGTGGAGAGCTTCGAGATGCTCTGCAACGGCGACCTGGACCATCTGCCGGAGCAGGCGTTCTTCAACGTCGGCGGAGCCGAGGACGCCATGCGCAAGGCGGCGGAACTGGAGAAGAACGCCTGATGTCGCTGCTCGTCGAGCTCGTCTCGCCCGAACGGGTGGCCTACTCGGGCGAGGCCCGGATGGTCATCTGTCGGACGACGACCGGTGACATCGCCTTCCTGCCGGGCCACGTCCCGTTCATCGGCGTGCTCGCCACGCACCCGGTGCGGGTGCTGCTCGAGGACGGCGAGCTCGTGATCGCCGTGCACCAGGGGTTCGTCGAGGTGTCGCCCCCCGACGACCAGGGCCGGACGCGGGTGACGATCCTCTCCGACGTCGCCGAGCTGGCGGACCAGATCGACGTGGACCGGGCCCGCGCCTCCAAGGAGCGATCCGAGGAGCGTCTCCGGACCGACCCCGACGACCCCGAGGCCATCTCGGCGCTGCGCCGGGCCGAGGTCCGCCTGTCGGTGACCGACGCAGCCTGACAGCAGGGTCGTGGCCCGGACCCGCCTGTTCGTCGCCCTCCTGCCCGAGCCCGAGACCTGGGCGACCCTCGACGCGTGGCGCCGGTCGCTCGGTGTCGCCGAGCCGTTCCGGATCCCGCCGCACGTGACGCTCGTGCCCCCCGTCAACGTCGCCGGGGGCGATCTCGACGAGGTGGACCGGGTGCTGACCGCGGCGGTCGAGTCAACCGAGCCGTTCGAGGTGGAGCTGGGTGCGGCGTCGACCTTCGCACCGGGAGCCCCGACGATCCAGCTGTCCGTCCACGGGGACCTGCCGGCGCTCGGGCGGCTGCGGGACGCCCTCGTCGCCGGGCCGCTGGACCGTCCCGGCCGACGACCCTTCGTACCGCACGTGACGCTGGTGCCGAACGCCGAGCCGGACCTGATCGATGCGGGCCTGCGGTCACTCGCCGGCACGGGCCTCCCCTGGCCGGTGCACGCCGTCCACGTGCTGGAGCGGCGTCACGACCCGGGACGCTGGGTGACGGTGGCCGAGCTGCCGCTCGGCGCTCCGGCGGTCGTCGCCCGGGGTGGTCCGGCGTCGACGCTCCGCGTGCTGCACATGGTCCCCGGGACCGTGGCCGAGCTGTGCCGGGTCGCAGCGCGCGGTCCGGCCGAGGACGCGCACTCGGACCGGCCGCTGGTGGTCGCGGCCGAGGCCGAGCCGGGTGACGGGACGGGTGGGCTCCAGGCGGCGGCGGTCGGGTTCCTCGGCATCGGCGGCGCCGAGCTCCGGTCGCTGGTCGTCGCCGAGGACTGGCGCGGTCTGGGTATCGGAGCGCGGGTGCTCGCGGCGTGGACCTCGGCCGCTGCGGCCCGGGGCGTCCGACTGGTGAGCGCACCGGTCGGGGACGGGACCGGGTTCCTGGAACGACACGGGTTCACCCTGCTCGGCCGCGCGACGGACGGTCGGATGGTGCGACTGCTGTGACGGGTTCCGCACCCCCGGCCATGTCCGGCCGGAACTCGCGCCGATAGCGTGTCGGGCGTGGGAGCAGGTTCAGGGAACGGGGCGAGGCGATCGCCGCTGCGCTGGGGCCGGGCGCTGGTCACCGGCGCGTCGAGTGGGATCGGCCGGGCCTTCGCCGAGCGGCTCGCCGCCGAGGGCACGGACCTGGTGCTCGTGGCCCGGCGCGGCGACCGGCTGGAGGCACTCGCGGGCGCGCTCTCGGCGGCCCACCCGGTCGAGGTCGAGGTGCTCCCGGCCGACCTGGCAGCGCCCGTCTCCCGCCGATCGGTGGAGCTCCGGCTCGCCGCGTCGGAGGACCCGGTCGACCTGCTCGTGAACAACGCCGGGGTGGGCACCCACGGGGACTTCGCCGAGCTGCCTGCCGACCGGGAGGAGCAGCAGGTCCAGCTCAACGTCGTGGCGGTGCAACGGCTGTGCTCGGCGGTGCTCCCGGGGATGCTGGAGCGCCGGCAGGGTCACGTCCTCAACGTGTCGTCGATCGCGGCCCTGTACCCGGTGCCGCACAGCGCCACCTACGGGGCCACGAAGGCGTTCATCTGCTCGTTCACGGATGCGCTCCACGAGGAACTGCGCGGCAGCGGCGTCGTGGCCACCTCGTCCCTGCCGGGGTTCGTGCGGACGGGGTTCCAGGAGGCGGCCGACTGGGACGGCCAGGACCGGCTGCCGTCGTTCGTGTGGTTGCGGGCCGAGGACGTCGCGACGGCATCGCTGGACGGTGCGTGGTCGGGACGGGCCCGGGTCGTGCCGGACCTCCGCTACCGGACCGCCGCCGCGGTCACGTCGGTCGTGCCGCCGAACGCGCGCCGCTGGTTGCTGGGCCGGAGCTCCGGCCTGGTGCGCTGAGGTCGCTCAGATCCGGCCGGCGAACGTGTCGCACCGGTCGGGGTCAGCCGTCTGTGCCCCGACGGTGAACCACCGCTGCCGCTGCTCGGACGTCCCGTGCGTGAACGACTCGGGTGAGCTGCGTCCCCGGGTGTTCTCCTGGATGCGGTCGTCGCCGACGGCGGCGGCGGCGTCGAGCCCCTCGGCGATGTCGTCGCGTGTCAGCGAGGAGATGAACCCGGTCGCCTCGGCGTTGCCGGCCCACACCCCGGCGTAGCAGTCGGCCTGCAGCTCGACCCGGACGGCGTCGGACTGCGGCCCGGACGAACGCCCGGAGCGGAGTGCGCCGAGCAGGTTCTGGACGTGGTGGCCGTACTCGTGGGCCAGCACGTAGGCCTGGGCGAAGTCGCCGCCCCGGGCGTTGAACGGCGGCTGCTGGAGCTGGTTGAAGAACGACAGGTCGATGTACACGGTCTGGTCCGCCGGGCAGTAGAACGGCCCGGTCGCCGCCGAGCCGGGCCCGCAGGCCGTCTGGGTGCGTCCCGAGAACAACTGCGTCGTGGCGGGCTGGTAGCGCAGGCCCGACTCGGCGAACTCGTCGGCCCAGTACCGCTGGACGCTGTTGACCACCGCCACGATCCGGCAGTCCTCCCGGCGGTTGGCGTCGGCGCCGGTGCGGCACTCGGCCGCCAGGTTCGGCGAGCCGCCGGCGAGGGTGCTCGGCGGTCCGGCCGCCGAGCTGCCGGTCAGGTCGATGCCGCCGCCGCTGCTGCAGAACCCGAGCGCCACGACCAACAGGACCCCCACGAGGAGCATGCCGAGCCCGCCGGCGGCCTTGCCGCCACCGCCGCCCCGCCGCCCGCCGGCACCGCCACCGAGCG
>SXMI01000146.1 GCA_005777415.1 Actinomycetota bacterium
AGGAGCTGTTCGGCCCCGTCGCCATGGTCTTCGAGGCCGCCGACGAGGACGACGCCGTGCGCATCGCCAACGGCACCATCTACGGCCTCGCCGGCGGGGTGCAGTCCGCCGACACCGAGCGGGCGCTGGCGGTCGCCCGACGCATGCGCACCGGTCAGGTCGACGTCAACGGCGCGCCGTTCAACACCGCCGCCCCGTTCGGCGGCTACAAGCAGTCGGGCAACACCCGTGAGCGTGGCCGCTGGGGCCTCGAGGAGTTCCTCGAGACCAAGTCCATCCAGCTCCCCGTCTGACCCCCCAACCGTCCGCGCTCCGGTGCGTTCGACCCCGGACCGGGCGTCGAACGCACCGAGACGCGTGAGAGGCCCACTCCGCACCCGTGACAGCTACCATCCACTCCGCTGACGAGGCGCCCGACGACGAGGTCCCGCACCTCCACGCCGACGATCCACCGGCCACGTCGTCCGTCACCCGGCAGGGGGTGCGGGAGATCGCCCGGTTCGTCCGGATGCACCCGGCGCCGTTCGTGTGGTCGCTCGTCGGCGGAACGGTCTGGTCGTTCATGGTCGTGGGCGCCGCGTTCCTGCTCGGCGTGATCACCGACCGGGTCATCGAACCGGCGTTCACCACGGGGGTCACGGCGTCCGCGGTGGTGTGGTCCGTCGTGGCCCTGTTCCTCGTCGGGACCGTGCGCGGGTTGTCGGTGGTGGTGCGTCGCTGGTTCGGCTCCGTCACCGAGACGCGGATGCAACGATCGCTCCGATCGGCCGTCGTCGATCGCCTGCTGACGATGCCGATGTCGAGCTACCGACGCCGGCCGACCGGCGAGCTCCTCGCCAATGCCGACATCGACGTCACGACGGCGACGCAGATGCTCATGCCGCTGCCGTTCTCGCTCGGTGTGATCGTCCTGATCGTGATCTCGCTCGTGAGCCTGGTCGTCGCGGACGGGGTCTTCGGGCTGGTCGCCATGATGTTGTTCCCCGCCATGGCGATCCTGTCCCGGCGCTACACCGAGCGGGTGCACGAGCCGGCGGCGTTGGTGCAGGCCAAGCTCGGCAACGTCAGCGCGATCGCCCACGAGAGCTTCGACGGTGCGCTCGTGGTCAAGACCCTCGGGCTCGAGCAGGCCGAGCAGACCCGTTTCGAGTCGGCGGCCGCGGACCTGCGTGACGAGGCGATGGGGGTCGCCCGCATGACGGCGTCCTTCCAGCCGGTCATCGACCTGCTGCCCAGCCTGGGGATCGTGCTCCTGCTGCTCGGCGGCGCCTGGCGGATCGACACCGGTGACGCCACCCCGGGCGAGCTGGTCTCGGCGGTGGCGCTGTTCGGCTGGCTGGCGTTCCCCATGCGGATCGTCGGCTTCCTCTTCGAGTCCATCCCCCGGGCGGTCGTGTCGCTGCGGCGGGTCGATGCGCTGCTCGCCGAGCCCGCCGACGACTCCGCGGAGGGCTCCGGCGACGCCCGGACCGACGCCCGCCTGCCCGATGGGCCTGTCGGCCTGCGTCTCGACGGCGTCGGGTTCGCCTACGGCGACAACCCCGTACTCACCTCGGTCTCGTTCGACGTCGACCCGGGCGAGGTGGTGGCGATCGTCGGCTCGATCGGCTCCGGGAAGACCACGCTGGTGCACCTTCTGTCGCGCCTCGACGATCCGGACAGTGGAGTGATCGAGCTCGGCGACGTGCCCATCACCGAGCTCGATCCGGACGAGTTGCGCGCCACCCTGTCGCTCGTCGGCCAGGAGACGTACCTGTTCGCCGACTCGGTCGAGTCCAACGTCCGCCTCGACCGGGACATCAGTGACGAGGCGGTGGTCGAGGCCCTCGACCGGGCGCGGGCGGCCCGGTTCGTGGACCGCCTGCCCCGGGGTTGGCACACGGTCGTGGGGGAGCGGGGCGTGACGCTGTCCGGGGGACAGCGTCAGCGGGTGTCGTTGGCCCGGGCGCTCGCCGGGCGACCACGTGTGCTGGTCCTCGACGACGCCACGTCGGCGGTGGACCCGGTGGTGGAGGCCGAGATCCTCCAGGGGTTGCGACGTGAGGGGACCACCATGCTCGTCGTGGCGCACCGCCTGTCGACGATCGAGCTGGCCGACCGGGTCGTGTTCCTGGTCGACGGGTCCGTCCGGGCGCAGGGCGCCCACAACGAGCTGCTCGCCGATCCGGACTACGCCGCCCTGGTGAGCGCCTACGAGGACGACGACGACTTCGACGTCGATGTCGACGGGGACTCCGACGGGGACTCCGACTCCGACGGGGAGTCCGGTGATCCCGGCAGGACCACGGGGGAGGCGGGCTGATGGTCGACCCGATGCCGTCCTCACCCGACGACGACACCCCACCGCTCCGGGCCGGCGAGCTGCTCCGCATGGGCCTGCACCGCACGCCCGAGCTCAAGCAGGGGTTCCGGATCAGCCTGGCGTTCGCCATGGTGATCGCCGTCGGACGGCTCGTCGTCCCGATCGCCATCCAGCAGATTCTCGATCGTGGTCTGTCGACGACCGAGCCGGACTGGCCGTTCGTCCTGTGGACCTGTGCCGCGGCGACCGTCGCGCTGTTGTTGCTCACGGCGCTCAACCGGTGGACGTACATCCGCCTGATGCGCACCGCGATGAACGTGTTGTACGGGCTGCGGACCCGGGCGTTCGCCCACGTGCACGAACTCAGCCTGTCCCACCACAACGAGGCCAAGAAGGGCGTGCTCGTCGCCCGGGTCACCTCCGACATCGAGACGCTCGCCCAGTTCGCGTCGTGGGGGGCGGTGTCGTGGGTGGTGAACAGCACGATGATCGTCGTGGCCGTCGGTGCCCTGGCGGTCTACAGCTGGCAGCTCGCTCTGATCCTGACCGTGACGCTCCTGCCGATCGTGCCGATCATGCGGATCGTCCAGCGCCGCCAGTTGGCCGCCTACGACGATCTGCGCACCAAGGTGTCCGACACGCTCTCGTCGATCTCGGAGATGGTCGGCGGTATCCGCGTGGTCCGCTCCTACGGTGCGGTCGGTTCCACCCGCCGGCGGGTGCGGGCCGCGATCGACCGGCAGTACACCTCCCAACTGCGGGCCCGGTTCTACTTCGCGATCATGTTCCCCGTCTCCGACGTGTTCAGCGGCGTGGCGCTCGCGGCGGTGGTCGGTGTGGGCGTGTGGTGGGGACCCGGCTGGGGCCTGGCCGCCGGGACGCTGGTGGCTGCACTGTTCCTGACGAACCTGGTGGTGCAGCCGGTGGCCGAGCTGGGCGAGATCCTGGACCAGACCCAGACGGCGCTGGCCGGTTGGGGCAAGGTGATGCGACTGCTCGACGAGCCGGTCGAGGTGGTTGAGCCGCAACCCGGGGTCGACCTGCCCGCCGGGGCGCTCGAGGTCGACTTCGAGCACGTGGACTTCTCCTACGAGCCCGGCCACCCGGTGCTGCACGACGTCACGCTGCACCTGCCCGCCGGGATCAACGTGGCGGTCGTCGGCGAGACCGGCTCGGGCAAGACGACGATGGCGAAGCTCCTCTGCCGGCTGGCCGACCCGGACGCCGGTCGGGTGGTGGTCGGCGGGGTCGACCTGCGCGAGGTCGCCCGGTCGTCGAGGGCGGCTGCCGTGCGGTTGGTGCCCCAGGACGGGTTCCTGTTCGACACCGATGTGGCGGCGAACGTGCGGATCGGCCGGGCCGACGCCACGGACCAGGACATCGAGGACGCGTTCGACGCTCTCGGCCTGCGGTGGTGGGTGGAGTCGCTGCCCGACGGGATCCACACCCCGGTGGGTGAGCGTGGCGACGCCCTGTCGGTGGGGGAGCGGCAGCTGGTGTCGCTCGCCCGGGCGCAACTGGCCGACCCGGGCCTGTTGATCCTGGACGAGGCGACGTCGTCGGTGGACCCGGAGACGGAGCGGGCGCTGGCCGAGGCGCTCGCGAAGTTGGCGACGGGTCGGACGACGGTGAGCATCGCCCACCGGCTGTCGACCGCCGAGCTGGCCGGCCTGGTCGTGGTGTTCGACGCCGGGCGCATCGTTCAGCAGGGCGCACACGCCGAGCTGGTCGCCGAGGGCGGCGTCTACGGACGGCTCTACGAGTCGTGGCTCGGCAACACCCGCGCCGCCTGACGCCCCCGATTTCCCGGCTTTGTGGTGCGAGCTCCATGCATATGCATGTCGCTCGCACCACAAAGCCTGGGAAGGGGGCAGGGAATGGGGGCTGATGCAGGGGCAGCCCCATTTTTCGGGGGGTCGGCCGCAGCCCTAGGGTCGGGGCGCCACGTCGAGTCCCCGGGAGGATCCCATGGCAAACTCACCGCTCCGCGTCGCCGTCACCGGCGCCGCAGGCCAGATCGGCTACTCGCTGCTGTTCCGCATCGCCAGCGGCGCCATGCTCGGCGACGAC
>SXMI01000147.1 GCA_005777415.1 Actinomycetota bacterium
GAGCAGCGCGGCGGCGCCTACTACTCCGAGGCGGCCGCAGCCCTCATGGCCGACATGGCGAGCGACGCCGGCACCGTCCACGTGGTCAACCTCGAGAACCGGGGGGCCATCCCCGGGCTGCCCGACGACGTGGTGGTGGAGACCGCCGCCGTCATCACGTCGAAGGGACCCGTCGCCCGACCCACCGAGCCCCTGCGCCCCGACGTGGACGCGCTCGTCCGGACGGTCAAGGACGTGGAGCTGCTCACGGTCCAGGCGGCGGCCGAGGGCGACGAGGAGGCCGCCCGTCTGGCGCTGCTCACCCATCCGCTCGGTCCCTCGGCCCATCAGGTCGACGCCGTGTGGACCCGGCTCCGCGAGGTCAACGCCGGGCTCCTCGGGAGTCTCGATGTCTGACGCCCCGGTCGTCGTCGGCGTCGACGGCGGCGGTACGAAGACCGACCTGCTGGTCGTCGATGCGCCGGGGACCGTCGTCGGTCGGGCCTCCGGCGGTGGCGCCAACTGGGAGGGGATCGGGACCGACGCCGTGGGGGAGGTGCTCGGCGGACTGCTCGACGAGGCGCTCGGTGCGTCCGGTCGCGGTCGCACCGACGTGGTCGCGTGGGTGTGCTGCCTGGCCGGGGTCGACTGGCCGTCGGACGCGCTCCGGCTCGCCCCGGTCCTCGACGGACTCGGGGTCGGTGGCGAGCGGGTCCTGCTCAACGACTCGTTCGCCGCGCTGCGGGCCGGGACCTCGGGCCCGGTCGGCTGCGTCTCCATCGCCGGGACCGGCGGGGTCTGCGCCGGACGGAACGACCGGGGCGAGGTGGCCCGCACCATGGGCGTGGGCATCGGTGAGGGGTCGGGCGCGTGGACGCTCGTCAGCGGGGCCCTGGACGCCGTGGCCGAGGCCCACCACCACAGCGGTCCGCCCACGGCGCTGAGCGAGCGGTTCACCGCGCAGTTCGGCGTGGAGGGTGTCGAGGCCTTCTTCGAGGGCGTGACGCGCGGGACGGTCCCGATCGGGGCCGACCTGGCCCCGCTGGTGCTCGAGGTGGCCGCCGGCGGCGACGTCGTCGCCGAGGCCGTGGCCCGGGACGCCGGCGACCGGCACGGTCGCGACCTGGCCGGCCTCGCCGACCGCCTGGGTATGTGCGACGAGCCGGTCGAGGTGGTGCTCGCCGGCGGCGTCCACGTCCACGGTGCGGGCCCGTTCCGGGAGGCGTTCTGCGACGCCGTCCGCAGCCGGGTGCCGGCCGCCGAGTTCGTGGTGCTCGACACCGCACCGGTGGTGGGCGCAGCGCTCCTGGCGCTCGAGATCGCCGGGTGGCCGGCCGAGGCCGTCCGCACCGCGCTGGTCGAGGCCGTGGCAGGAGTGGTGTGAGCACGCTCTGCCCGCCACCGCGCTGGGACAGCCTCGTCGACCAGGGCGAGCCTCCCGACCTGCCCGACCACGACGAGGCCTACCGGCTCGACGTTCGTCCCGACGGGGTCGAGGTCCGGGCCGCGACCGAGGTGGCCCGCTACCGGGCGGCCACGACCATCGCCCAGCTCGAGCGGCTCGGCGGACTCGGGGAGGAACGCACGATCGTGGACTGGCCCGAGTTCGACTGGCGCGGCGTGACGCTCGACGTCTCCCGGGGCAGGGTGCCGACCGTCGACGAGCTCGAGCTCACCCTCGAGCGGCTGGCCGGGCTCAAGGTCAACCACGTCGAGTTGTACCTGGAGGCGACCTTCGCCCACCCGGCCCACGCCGCGGTGTGCGAGCCGCAGGGCGCGTACCGGGCCGACGAGGTGGAGCGGCTGGTCACGCACGCGCGGTCGCACCACGTGGAGCTGATCGGGCTGCAGGCCTCGTTGGGTCACCTCGAGCACTTCCTGGCCCATCCCGACCTCGCCCACCTCGCCGCACTGCCCGGCGGCTACGTGACGCCCGACGGTTCGGCCCACGAGCCGCCGGCGTGCCTGGAGCCGCGGAGCGACGAGGCGTTCGCGCTCGCCGCCGAACTGGTGACCGGCGTGGCCGAGGCCTTCGACCAGCCCCGGGTGCACATCGGGCTGGACGAGCCGATCGACCTGAACCCTGCCGTCTGGGACGCCATCTTCGACGTCCCCGGGGCGCCGGTGCCGTGGGCCGACGTCGACGGTGGCGCGTTCTGCATCCCGCTGCCCCCGGACCGGGTGGCCGACTACGCGGACTGGGTGCGGCGACTGCGGGCGCTGCCCGCACTCCGCGACCGCGAGGTGCTCATGTGGGCCGACGTGGTGGCCGCCCAGCCCGAACTGCTGGACCTGCTGCCCGAGGGCGTCACGCTGGTCGAGTGGGGGTACGAGGCGGACCACCCCTTCGACGCCCGGGTCGGCCGCATCCGGGCCGCCGGTCGGCCGTGCTGGGTGGCCGCCGGGACCTCCGGGTGGTCCTCGATCTCCGGGCGCCTCACCAACGTGGAGGGCAACCTGCGCGCCGCCGTGGACGCCGCCCGTCGTCACGGAGCCTCCGGGGTGCTCGTCACCAGCTGGGAGGTACTGCCCTCGGTGTCGGACTGGCCCGGGTTCGTCCTGGGGGCCGCCACCGCGTGGAACCCGGACCGGCCGGTCGACCTGGCCGCCTCGCTCGACCTGACCGTCGCCGGTGGCGAGGGTCTGGGAGCGGTGTGGGTCCGGCTCGGTCGGGTCCACGACCACGTCGTGCCCGGCACGCCCGAGACGGGGGCGGTCTCGGAGTTGTTCCGCAGCGGCGGCATGGCCGTGATCGGGCTGGTGCTCAACGGCATGGAGGCCGGTGTGCTCGACGCCGTGGTGGTCGACCTCGACCTGGCGGCCGACGACCTGGCCGGTGCGACCACCGACGCCCCCGACGGCGAGGTGCTCCGAGCCGAGCTGTGGTGGGTCCACGACGCGCTGCGCTGGGGCGTGGCCGCCGCGCGGCACTGCCTCGACCGGGACGATCCGATCGGTGACCGGACCTGGCTGGCCGCCGAGCACGAGCGGCTCGTCGCCGAGCACGAGCGGCTCTGGCGCTGCCGGAACCGGCAGCACGGCTACGACCGCGTGGCGACGGCGCTGGCCGCCACCCGAGGAGGGTTCTGAAGTGGCATCGATCACGCTCGACCACGTGAGCAAGGTGTTCGACAAGCAGGTGACGGCGGTTGACGACGTCTCCCTCGAGATCGCCGACGGGGAGTTCCTGGTGCTCGTCGGTCCGTCGGGGTGTGGC
>SXMI01000148.1 GCA_005777415.1 Actinomycetota bacterium
CCACGGCGACCGCGTCCGCGGCCACCTGACCCGCCACGGCGAACGCGTCCGCGGCCACCTCTGGCTGCCCGACTGCGACGAGGGCGGGGGCCAGCGTCCGCAGCGCCGCCGCCGCATCGGCCGGGTCCACACCGTCGAGCCCGTGACCCCGCCGCAGCCGCCGAACCGCCACCGCCGCCGGAGCCACCAGTTCCTCGGCGAACACGGGGCCTCGCGGCCCACCGAGCACCGCGGCGGCGGCCCAGATCAGCGCCACCGAGCCGTCGGAGCGGTCCCCCATGCGACACGACCCTCCGAGTCGCTGCGCTGCCGCCAGACCCCGGGCGACCGGGACGAGCTGGTCCTCGGCGCCCAGTCGGGCCAGCGCCCCGGCGACCCGGGCCGCCCGTGCGGCCGAGGTCCCGACCTTCGGCACGATCGTCCGGTCCAGACAGGTCCCGACCTCGTCGGGGCCGGCCACGACCAGGAGCGCCGCCGCCCGGCGAACCGATTCGACCCACGCCGGATCACCCAGATGCACCTCGGGCAGGGACTCGAGGTGCCGTTCCCACCCGGCCACCACGGACTCGGCCGGAGGGGCGCTCCACCGGACCTCACCGTCCGACACCGGGTCGAGGGCCTCGGCCAGCTCGGGGCCCGGGATCAGGACCCGGACGGTGGCCGTGTGCGCCAGCGCGACCACGACGGCCAGTTCGGCGACTCCGTCGCGATCCTCGACCGACAGCGGCGGCACGCGGTCGTCGGCGCCGGCCAGCCGCATCGCCACGGTGCCGCCCGGCGCATCCTCCCGGCAGCGCCCGGCCGCCGCCCGGGCCGCCGCCCGGTCCAGGACGACTGCGGGCAGGCCGTCGACCCGGACGACCTCGCCCGACACGCCGGCGGTGACGATGCGTCCGCCGGGCCCCGAGGACGCATCGCCGCCGAGCGCCAGCGGTCGCACGACCAGGGCCAGCGCCACCGGCACCGCCGAGCGGTTCTCGAACTCGACGAGGACCGCCGGACCGCGACGACCCGCGGCGTCGGCCACGACACCGGCGCTCCGCTGCACGATGTCGCCGCCGGGCACCCGGAGCGCGGTCTCCCGGACGGGTGTCCCCTCGACGGCGTGCTGTCGCACCGTCGTCTCGATCGACGGGTGGTGCCAGCGGTCCTCGGCACCGATCCACCAGTCCAGGACCCAGCTGTGCCCGTGCGGTGCGATCACGCCCGCCCCGTCCACCCGGGCGAGCACGCCGGCGTCGATCGTCCCGAGCGGGGTGGACGACGCCGTGCCGCGCGCGGTGGCGCGCATCAGCGGACCGGAGGGAGCGGGGCTCACGACGCGCAGGCTACGGCCGGGCCCGCTCGGCGGCGAAGTCCACCCGCACCGGCAGGATCAGCGCGGCGTCGGGATCAATACGACAGCGCCGAGAACTCGACGCCGCCGGCCTGACGCCGGATCAGCCCGCGGTAGGCGTCCCGGGCCGACCGACCCTCGTGGCAGACGGCGAAGACCTCGGAGGCGATCGGCATGTCGACGCCGAACTCCTCGGCGAGCTCCATGACGACGCGGGACGACTTCACGCCCTCGGCGACCATGTTCATCTCCTCGATCACCTCGTCGATGGTCCGCCCCCGACCCAGCTCCTCGCCCACGAAGCGGTTCCTCGACTGCGGGGACATGCACGTGGCGATCAGGTCGCCCATCCCGGCCAGCCCGGAGAAGGTGGCGAACTGACCGCCCATCGCCTCGCCCAGTCGGGACAGCTCGGCCAGGCCGCGTGTGATGACCGCAGCCTTGGTGTTGTCGCCCGCACCCAGGCCGTCGGCCATCCCGGCGGCGATGGCGACCACGTTCTTGAGGGCACCCGCGACCTCGCAGCCCACCACGTCGGGGTTCACGTAGACCCGGAACAGGTTCTGGTGGAAGATCCGCTGGAGGTGCTGGGCGACCACCGGATCGGGGCTGGCGATCACCGCCGCCGCGGCGTCACCCGCCAGGATCTCCTTGGCGAGGTTCGGGCCGGTGAGCACTGCGGCCGGGTGACCCGGCAGCACCTCGTTGACGACCTGGGTCATCCGCAGCCGACTCCCCTGCTCGAACCCCTTGGTCAGCGACAGCACCGGCACCCAGGCCCGGACGTGTTCGGCGCAGGCCTCCAGGGCACTCCGGAAGCCGAGCGACGGCACCCCCATGACGAGCACGTCCGCAGCGGACACGGCCTCGGCCAGGTCGGCGGTGGCCCGCAGCTCGTCGTGCAGACGGAACCCGGGGAGGTACCGCTCGTTGGTGTGGCAGGTGTTCACCTCGTCGGCCAGTTCGACCCGGCGCGCCCACAGGACGGTGGGCACCTGCTGGGCCGCCAGGTTGGCCACGGTCGTGCCCCACGAACCACCACCGACGACCGCGACACGGATCCGCATGGGCCGGAACCCTACGCTGGGTCGTCGTGGACGCGCCCGATCGGAGTCGTGAGGTCGACGCGCCCGCCCACGTGCTGCTGGTTCCGCTCAAGGGGTTCGGTGAGGCCAAGGAGCGCCTGGCCGTCTCGCTCGACGCCGAGGCGCGGCGATCCCTCGCCGAGCGTCTCGCCCGCGGCGTGCTCGAGGCCGCCGGTGACCTCCCCGTCGTGGTCGTCTGCACCGACGACCACGTGGCGTCCTGGGCCCGAGGACTCGGCGCATCGGCCCTCCAGCCGCACGCCGGCGGGCTCGTCGAGGACCTGACCGAGGTCTGCCGCGCGCTCACCGACCGGGGGGCCGAGCGCATCACCATCGCCCCGGGCGACCTGGCCCGCCCCGGTGCGATCCGGTCGGTCCTCGACCGGCACCTCGGCGAGGCCGACGGACGGACCGTGCTCGTGGTGCCGGACCGACGCGCCGACGGCACGAACCTGTTGTCGTTGCCCACCGGCGTCGGCTTCCGGTTCCGCTACGGACCCGGATCGGCGGCAGCCCACATCGCCGAGGCCGAGCGGCTCGGGCTTCCGGTGGTGCTCGCAGAGGACCCGGACCTGGCCTGGGACGTGGACCTGCCTGACGACCTGCCTGACGACCGTCCTGCCGACCCTCCCGGCGCTGCCGACCCGGCCGGCGGGGCCGGGACGGATGGCACACTCTGAACGTGGTCCGACGCGCCGACCTCCACCACGCCCGCCCACCCCGGAGCGCCGACCTGGCCGCCCCGTCGGTCGCGCTCGTCGTGGTCGCCCACCCCGACGACGCCGAGTTCCAGTGCGGCGGCACCCTGGCCAAGTGGGCGCGGCAGGGAACGCGGCTCCACCACCTGGTGCTCACCGACGGGTCGAAGGGCACCTGGGACGCGGCGGCCGACCCGACGGCGCTGGCCACCACCCGCCGGGCGGAGCAGCGGCGGGCCGCCGAACTGCTCGGAGGCGGCGAGGTCACCTTCCTCGATCAGGTCGACGGCGAACTGCACTCCACCGTCCCGCTCCGGGATGAGGTCGCCCGCGTCATCCGACAGGTCCGACCCGACGTGATCCTGGGCCACGACCCGTGGACCCGCTACCGGCTGCACCCCGACCACGCCGCCGCCGGGCGACTGTGCGTCGAGGGAATCGTCGCCGCCCGGGACCCGTTCTTCGCCCGCCACCTCCTCGCCGAGGGCCTCGACCCCTACCGGCCCGACGCCCTGCTGCTGTTCGAGCCGGACGTCGCCGACCACGCCGAGACGTTCACCCAGGAGGATCTGGACCGGAAGGTCGCCGCGCTGCTGGCGCACGAGAGCCAGCACGAGACCACCCACCTGCACCACAGCCGGTCCGGCGACGGCGACGACCCCTACGAGTCCTTCCGTCGACGGGAGCACGACCTGGCCGCAGCGGCCGGCGCCTGGGCGGACGCGCCGTTCGCCGAGGCCTTCCACCTCATCGACGACCAGCTCTGAGTCGGACCGACGGCGGGATCAGTCCCCGGCGGTCGTCGTCGTGGTCGCTCCGGTGCCGCCCGGTGCCGTCGTGCTCGACGCCGACGGGGCGAAGTCGTCGGGGTCGACCCGGGTGAGGATCCGGTTCTCGACGGTGTCCAGGAAGGACGGGGACGACTCCGTCGGTCCGCCCACCGACACCGCGAAGAGCAGGTCACCGACGGCCAGGATCGACCACTCGGTCACGCCGGGTGGCTCCTCGAGCGAACGGTAGGTGGCGCCGACCGAGTCGGTGATCGCCTGGCTGCCCGGTGGGTCCTCGATGCGGGACCGGATCGGACCGCCGAAGCTGGCCTGGTAGAACTCGTCGCAGTCGTCGAGCGCCTTGTCGACCGCCGCCACGTAGTCGCGGGCCGCCTGCCACTTGTCGACGCGGAGCGACTCGCTGATCAGGGTCGAGCCCGTCGCCGGGTTCTGGAAGACCGCCACCTTCTCCTCCGACAGGCCCGTGGGCAGGGGCACCGCCGTGCCGCAGAACGACGACCCGAGCACGCCGAACGCTCCGAGCGCCTCGTCGCCCGGGACCCACTCCACCGGCAGGTCCTCCTGGGCCACCAGCGCCGCCTGGGCATCGGCCTTGCCGACGAGGTTCGCCTGGTCCAGGCGCACCGCACCGCTCGAGTTGAACTGCACCCGACTCACCGGGAACGCCACCAGCAGACCCACCGCCACGCCGCTCACGACGAGCAGCAGCAGCAGCGCCACGACCCGGAGGAACTGCAGTCGCGCCCGAAGCAGCGCCCGGACCACCGGACCCCTCGTCGGTTCGGGCCGAGGGCGCCGCGACCGGCGGGTCGGTGGTGGCGTCGTGGTCGTCACGCGGCTCCCTCCGCACCGACCGGGGCGCCGCCGAAGCGTTCCGCCCAGGCCTGGAGACGGTCGTCGTCCAACTTCTCGAACAGGAGTCCGGGCGGCGTGAAGGACGCCCCGGGAACCAGCGCGGCGCGGGCGGCGTCGGGCAGATCGGCGGTGAGCACACCCGTCGCGGCGCCGGTCACACCCGGCGCGGCGCCGGTGAGACAGGTGCGCAGGCGGGCGGCGGTCGCCGGGATGAACGGCTCGGCCGCGACGGCGTCCACCAGCGCCAACTGCAGCGCGGTGCGCAGGGTGCAGGCGGTGCGATCGCGGTCCACCTTGATGGTCCGCCACGGCTCCCGCTGCTCCAGGTAGGCGTTGCCCTCGGCCCACAGCGCCCGGAGGGCGCCGGTGGCCTTGCGGAACTCCAGGTCCTCCATGTGGCCGATGTACTCGTCGAGTCGTCCGGCCACGGCGGCCCCGAGCGCCGCCTCCTCGTCCCCCGGCTCCCCACCCTCCGGCACCACCTCGCCGAAGTGCCGCACGACCTGGCTGACCGTCCGGTTCACGAAGTTGCCGAAGGTTCCGACCAGGTCCTTGTTGACGGCGTCGCCGAACAGGGGCCAGGTGAAGTCGGTGTCGTCGGACTCCGGGGCGTTGGCCATCAGGTACCACCGCCAGTAGTCGGCGGGCAGCAGTTCCAGGGCGTCCGACATGAACACGCCCCGGTGCGAGGAGGTCGAGAACTTGCCGCCCTCGTAGGTCAGCCAGTTGAACGACTTCAGCCGGTCCACGAGCTTCCACGGTTCCCCCGAGCCGAGCAGGGTGCCGGGGAACCCGATCGTGTGGAAGGGCACG
>SXMI01000149.1 GCA_005777415.1 Actinomycetota bacterium
AGCCCAGAATAGCCATAGTCAACCAGACACTAACCAACGGACCAACTACACCATCATAACTACTTACCAGATACAGATAATCCGACAGTGGATTGACGTTACAAAAATCCTTACTGACCTTAATCCGGGCCACGACGGCTCGCTGACGACCGTGCACGCCAACAGCCCCCGCGACACGCTGTCCCGCCTCGAGACGCTGGTCCTGATGGCGGGCTTCGACCTGCCGGTGCGGGCGATCCGGGAGCAGATGGCCTCGGCGGTCGACCTCATCGTCCAGTTGACGCGCCTGAGCGACGGCACCCGCCGGGTCACCCACATCACCGAGGTCCAGGGCATGGAGGGCGAGGTCATCACCCTCCAGGACGTGTTCCTGTTCGACTTCTCCGCCGGTGTCGATCCCGAGGGTCGGTTCCTCGGCCAGCTCCAGCCGACGGGGGTCCGCCCCAAGTTCGCCGAGAAGCTCGCCGACCGGGGGCTGCACCTGGGCCCGGAGATCTTCACGGCGTCGACCACCGCGGCGGCTCGACCGTGAGGAGCGGCCGATCCCGGGTCGCCATCGCCTTCGGCTTGGCCGGGGCGCTCGCCCTGCTCGGCGTGGCGACGCTGCGGCCCGTGAGCGCCGTCGCCCAGGACGGGGCCGGTGCGCTGCGGGTGGACCAGATCGATGCCGGGGGTGGGACCGTCGTCATCGACGGCTTCGCCTCGGGCGTGGCGCCGGCGCCGTTGACCGTGTCCGTGGGCGGCCGGGCGGTTGCGGCCGACACGCAGTGGTCCGACCGGATCCCGCTGGACGTCGCCGTGGTCCTCGACGACGCCGCCGGTCAGCCGAACGGGACGGTGCAGCTGGCGCTGCAGTCGCTGGCGGCGCTGGCCCCCGGCGCCGGTACCGCCACCCGGACGGCGCTGGTGACCACGGGCGGCGGCGCCGACGTGGTCACCCCCCTGACCAGCGACGCCGCGGCCTGGGACCGGGCGGTGGCGGAGGTCAGCCCGAGTGAGACCGCCGGCTCCGACCTGCTCGGTGCGGTGGGAGATGCGGCCGCCCTGCTCGAGCGCGGTGAGCCGGGTGCGCGACGGGCGGTCGTCGTGATCGCTGCGACCCCGGAACGAGGCACCGTCGGGCTGGGTCAGGTGGAGCGGGACCTGGTGGCGGCGCAGGCGTCGATCGAGTCGGTCGTCCTGGATCGGGGGGCGCCGGTCAGCCAGCTCGGTCGACTGGCCCAGGGCGCGGGCGGCGACGTGACGCCGGTCGCCAGCGATGAGTCCTTCGACGATGCGATCACCCAGGTCGCCGCACTCCTGGCGGGCCGGTTCCGGGTGGAGACGCCGGCGGACGGCGCGGCCGCGACCATCGAACTGACCGCTCCCGGCGCCAGCACCTCGGTGACCGTCGTGCCGGGGTCGGTGCGCCGGGGACCTGCGGCCCTGATGCCCCCGGTCGCCGCCGAGCCCGGGGCCATCGACCGGCTCGCCGGGAACGGGATCGTCCTGACCCTGGCGATCCTGCTGGGTGTCGGTGCCGGCATCGTGGTCGTGTGGACGTTCGTCGGGATGCTCGCCGGTCGTCGTCAGCTCGAGTCGCGGCTCGGCGCCTACGACGAGTCGGCGGCCCCGGTGATGCCGGACGGTCCGCCGGTGAGCGAGGTGGCGACGGTCCCGATCCTCCAGCGGGCCGTGGCGATCACCGGCAACCTCGCCCAGCAGCGGGGGATTCTCGAGCGGCTCGAGGCCGACCTGGAGCGGGCGAACCTGCCGCTCCGCGCCGCCGAGGCCCTGTTCTTCGCTCTGGCGGGAGCGGTGCTGGCCTCGGTGTTCACCCTGTTCCTGACCGGCAACCCGATGATCGCCGTCGTGGTCCTGCTCGTGGCGGCGCTGCTGCCCAAGGCGATCGTGAACTTCCGGGTGAAGCGCCGGACCAAGGCCTTCGAGGCCCAGTTGCCCGACATGCTCGATCTGCTCGCGGGCACGCTCCGCGCCGGCTACTCGATCGCCCAGGGTGTCGAGGCGGTGTCCCGGGAGATCGACGACCCGATGCGGCGTGAGCTCCAGCGGGTGGTCAACGAACACCGTCTGGGACGCTCGCTCGAGGAGTCGCTGGACGGTGTGGCGGCCCGTATGGGCAGCGAGGACTTCGCCTGGGCGGTCATGGCGATCCGGATCCAGCGCGAGGTCGGCGGCAACCTGGCTGAGCTGCTGCTCACGGTCTCCAAGACCATGACGCAGCGGGAGCGCCTGCGACGCGACGTGGCCTCGCTCACGGCCGAGGGTCGCATGAGCGCCATGGTCCTGGGCCTGATGCCGTTCATCCTCGGGGCGGTGATGTTCGTCATCAACCCGGAGTACGTGATGGCCCTGCTCACCCCGGGTCTGGGCTACGTGATGCTGGGGGCTTCCCTGGTGTCGATGTTCATCGGCTTCATCTGGATGAAGAAGCTCATCACGGTGGAGGTCTGAGGTGGAGCTCGGCGTCGTGGTCCCGGTCCTGTTGCTCGCCGTCGCGCTCGGCGTGGCGGTCTTCGTGGTCGTCAACGGCATCCAGGAGCGGGCCACCCTGCGGGCCTCGCTGCGGCAGGTCACGGGGCCGGTCGTCGAGAACCAGCGGGACCGGGAGCTGCTCGATCCGTTGCGGCAGCGGGCGATCGACCCGCTGCTGGGGTCCATGTCGGCCCTCGGTCGCCGGTTCACGCCGGTCGGCTACGTGGAGAAGGTGCGGGTGAAGTTCACCCACGCCGGGATCGCCGACCAGTCGGCGGTGGACCGGTTCCTGGCGATCCGCGTGGCGACCGTCGTCGGGGCGGTCCTCGTGTTCGTCCTCCTGTTCGTCCTCAACCTGCTCGGGTTGAGCGGCATGGTGCGGATCGCCGTGCCCGGCCTGCTCGCCGCGGTGCTGGTGCTCGGCCCCGACAGCTGGATCAACAAGCGCGTCGAGGCCCGTCAGCGCGAGATCCAGACCTCGTTGCCCGATGTGCTCGACCTCCTCGTCATCTCGGTCGAGGCGGGCCTGGGCTTCGAGCAGGCCATGGACCGGGTGATCCACTCGGTGCCCGGCCCGCTCAGCGACGAGTTCGCCCGGGTGCTCGGCGAGACCCGGGCGGGTGCCGCCCGGGCCGACGCGATGCGGGCCATGGACGCCCGCTGCGGGGTGCCGGAGCTGCGGTCGTTCGTGATGTCGATCATCCAGGCCGACACCTTCGGCGTGTCGATCGGCCGGGTGCTGCGCTCCCAGGCCGAGGAGATGCGGGTCAAGCGCCGTCAGAACGCCGAGGAACGGGCGCAGAAGGCCCCGGTGAAGATGCTCATCCCCATGGTCTTCTGCATCTTCCCGGCGCTGTTCGCGATCATCCTGGGCCCGGCGGTGATCAACATGATGAACGGCCTGTGACCGGGTGGCAGCACCGGCTGTGACCTCGTCGGGTGCCGAGGCGGCACCGGCGGGGATCGGATCTGACCGGACGGCCGACCCGGAGCCCGCGGTCCGGCCGGCACGGCCACTGCTCGGCGCGCTGGCCTGGTGCGCCGCCGGCGCAGTGGCCCTCATGTCCAGCGCTCCGCTGTCGGACAACAGCTTCCTGACCCACCTGGCCACGGGTCGTCTCCTGCAGGAGCAGGGTCTGCCGTCGAGCAATCCGTTCCTGTTCACCGGCGGCGACTTCCCCGTTCCGAGCTGGTGGTTCTCCGGAGCGCTGGCCGTCGCCGAGGATCTGGGCGGAGGCGCTGGGATCCGGCTCCTCGTGCTCGCCGTCGGAGCGGCGCTGGGCGCCGTGCTGGTGGCGCTGGCCCGGCCGGAGCGGCGGGACGTCGCCGCCCGGACGTCGCTGCTGGCCGTGCTCGTCCCCGTGGCACTGGTGATCGTCACGCTGTCGCCGTTCACCACGCCACGACCACACCTGGCGGGTTTCCTGCTGCTCGCCACGGCGCTGGTGCTGTGGCGTGACGACCGGTCGGCCTGGTGGATGGTGCCGGTGTTCGCCACCTGGGTGAACGTGCACGGCACCTGGCTCTACGGGCTGGTCGTCCTGGCCCTGCTGGCCGGTTGCGCCTCGATCGAGGCCCGACGGCTGGTTCGGGTGTGGCCCGTGGTCACTGCGGCCGCCGGCGTGCTCCTGGGCGGACTGCTCTACCCGGAGCGGCTGCGGCTCGTCGTGCTCCCCTTCGAGCAACTCGGCGACGAGCGGGCCCGGGAGGCCATCTCCGCCTACCAGGAGTGGGCACCGGCCGGGTTCGCCCACCCGCTCACCTGGGCAGTGGTGTTCCTGGGGGTCGCCGCCGTCGTGGCGCTGGCCCGGTGTCGGCGCTGGCCGAGCGCCGTGGCGGCGGTGCTCCTCGTCGGCCTGGGGTTGAGCGCCGGACGACTCCTGCCGGTGGCGGCCATCTCGTTGCTCCCGTGGGCCGCCGCCACGTTCGCCGGAACGGGCCCGGGGCTCGGGTCCCGTCGGATCGCCGTTCCCGTGAGGGTGGCGGGCATCGCGCTGCTGCTCGTGGCGGTCGTGGCCGCGCTGCGGGGCCCGGCCTACGACCTGTCGCGCTATCCGGTCGCTGCGGTGGACTGGCTCGAGCAGCGTGGGCTCGTCGCCGACCCCGGGGTCCGCGTGGTCAGCCACGTCGACGTGGGGAACTACCTGGTCTGGCGCTACGGCACCGACGCCCACGCCTTCGCCGACGACCGGCCGTCGGTCGACGCCATGCTGGACCACCGGTCGCTGGACCAGGCCCGGTCGGACTGGGCACAGGTGCTCGAGCGGGTCGACCCCGATGTCGTCGTGTTCCGTCAGGACAAGCCGCTGGTCCCGCTGCTCGACGGCTCCGGGTCCTGGCCCCGCGCTGCGACGATCGACGGGTTCGCCGTCTACTGCGCGCCGAGGGTCCGGGACCGCTGCGTCTAAGGGGTTCGGGTGCGTCTGAGGGCTCGGGTCAGCCCCGCTCGGCCCGGGTCCGGTGGCGGGCCAGGGCGAGCGCCACCAGCTCGTCGAGGAGCTCGGCGTAACCGACGCCGCTGGCCTCCCAGAGCACGGGGTACATGGAGATCGGCGTGAAGCCGGGGATCGTGTTCACCTCGTTGACCAGCAGTCCACGCCCCTCGACGAGGAACAGATCGACCCTCGCCATGCCGTCCACCCGCAGGGCCCGGGCCGCCTGGTGGGCCAGCGAACGGGCCTGCTCGGCGAGCTCGTGCGGGAGGTCCGCCGGCACCACGGTCTGCGCGGCGCCGTCGCGGTACTTGTCGTCGAAGTCGTAGAACTCGGCGGCGGGGACGATCTCGCCCACGACCGAGACCCGCAGGTCGTCGGCCGGACCGAGGACCGCCGTCTCGAGCTCGCGGACGTCGAGGGCCTCCTCGACGACGACCACGTCGTCGTGCCGGAACGCCTCGCGGAGGGCCGCGAGGAACTCCTCCTCGCCCGTCGCCCGGGAGATGCCGATGGACGACCCCATGTTGGCGGGCTTGACGAACACCGTGGTTCCCAGCCGGGACAGGACCTGGGCCCGGTGACCGGGGTCGTCGAGGACGCTCCGGTCGAGCTGCAACCACTCGGCCTGGGCCACGTCGTGGGCCCGGAGCACCGTCTTGGCGGCGGCCTTGTCCATGCACAGCGACGACCCGAGCACCCCGGAACCAACGTAGGGCAGGTCCAGGACCTCGAGCAGTCCCTGGATGGTGCCGTCCTCGCCG